>USIM01000023.1 GCA_900554675.1 uncultured Sutterella sp. | reverse complement strand
CAAAAAAAAGAGGCTCCTAAACTAAGAACCTCCTTCTAGACTTCCATCCATTTATTTTGTCAAATAGTCACGTCGCACCCAAGCCCACAAAAGAGCAATCAATAAAATGGCATAGCACACACAAGCCAACATGCAGCACTCAGCCATGTCCATGAACTTCCATTGCGGAATCAAGTACCAACCATCCGTGGATTGATAAAGTTCAATGAACCAGCGTTCAAGGTCGGATAATTCCACGCCGGGTGCTACGACTGGTGCATCGTAACCGCAGTCACCCGTGGGCTTAAACCAGTCCGGCGCCCACTTGTCTAACGGAAGACCAAAGTGGTACTTCGCATCCGTTGAGCAACCTTGAAGACCGAACATTGCCATCGGATCGTCCGAGTGCACTGCATCGTGAATCTTGATCAATTTCCACGAGCAAAGCATCGTGTAAATCAAACCGTAGAGGAAGATACCCACGCCGGCAATCTTGCCCCAAATCCATTGCGGTTTAATGGCCACAATGAACGCACCCAAGGCCATCACCAAATTGCCGTAACGGATATAGACACATTGCTCACAAGGCAACATGTGCATCCAGTCTTGGAACACGTAGTGGGCAATCAACACCAAAAGAACAGAGGTAATCGCAAAGAGTAACCACGGTTCTCGCGTGTCTTGCCACCGAGCCAATGTGTTCATCGGCTCGGTTTTGAAATCTTTAAAAAAGCCTTTCATTCGAGCCTCGGATTACTTCTTAGAAAGTTCACGGACGTTCTCGACCATGCTATCAATCGAGCGAATCGCAGCGGTCTTTAAAAGGTACTTGCCGTTCACAACAAAAGCGGGAACACCTTGGATCTTGGCGACATCATAAGTGCTGTCCTTCCAGGCCTTAACCAAAGCTTGGACCTTCGGGTCTTGCTTCTTAGCGTCAAAATCAGCGCGGCTCATACCAGCAGCATCCAATGCGGTCTTAAGGAAAGCGTCGGCCCCTGCGTCCCAACGTTCTTTTTGGTCGTGGTAGGCCTTATAAAGGGCGAACTTGGCTTTCTTATGCATAGAGCCGTCTGCGACCGGATCGCGACCGGCGGCTTCGTCTTCAACCCAAAGGGTCGCCAAGACTTCATCGCCTTCGTTACCGTACTTGCCCTTGGTGTGGAGGTGATAGTCCAAGAACTTGAGTTCTTTATCAAGTTTTTGTTTGATCACGGGAACGACACCCTTGTCATAGCGATAGCAGAAGGGGCAGTCGTAGGAGTAGACCTTGATAAACGTGCCTTGAGCGTTAGGGATAGGCTTATCGAGCACGATATAGTCGGTGCCTTCAACGGGAGCGGCAAAAGCCATGGCGGAGCACGTTAAAGCGGCAGCCGTTACTAAGAATTTTTTAAACATGGTTTTATATCCTTATCGTTTAGTGAGGACGACTGAATTGAATCAATCCCCCTCACCTCTCTCATGTTGTTACTTGGTGTTGAAGGCCTTTTCTGCGCTAATCGGCATGGCTTGGTAGCCCATCGTATCCAACAATTGGATTTCAACAGCAGGCTTCGTTTCACCCCACTTGAATTCGTCAATGAACGGGTGCGGAGCAACGTTGTTGGAGAATTTAGCGCCCATACCGGCCGTGGCGGAATAAACCATGACAGAATTCTTATCGGCGTAGTACTTCGTCAAGGACGTGACGGGGCTATACCAGTCATTGCCACGTTCTTCACCGTATTGCCAAACTTGTTGAACCGTGCCCTTCTTTTGATCGATCTTATAGACGACTGCGCGGCTATACTTCATGCTAGGAATGGCGGGTTGTTCCATATGACGACCGTCACCATTGTCAAAAGCCGTGATGTAGATCACATCCTTATTGGATTTTTCATCAATACGGAAGGCCGTGTGTTGCGTCCAGGTCCAATCAAACCCTTCTTCGCACTTATTGCTTTCGCACTTGATCTTCTTACCCTTGGCATTCACAGGCGTCAAGACCTTTTCAGCCCAACCCTTCTTCCAACCTTGCGGAGAAGAAAGAATCCACTTCACCTTCTTATCACGACCGATCTTGATGATGGCCGATTGGTGACGAGAAGAAATGATGATGGAGTCATCAGACGGGTCATAGTCAACGGAATTGACGTGAGCCCAGTTACGACCGGCCCCGGAACCCGTGATGTCACCAAAGTTATCACTTGCATCCATCTTGGCCAAGTCTTCAGCAGAAAGCGTTTGACCGGACTTACTAGCATCAATATTAAGACAAACAGCCCCTTGGTCCAATGTCTTTAACACATCGTCACGATATTGGTCCAAGATTTCCCACAAGCGGAATTCATCAGCCACTTGCCCTTGTTCGTCCAATTCAACGATAACGTCACGAACCGTATGAACACGCTTACCATCAGGACGACGGTAGTCGGAGGAAGCCACGCGCAAGAACGTATGACCGTTTTGAGCATTATCAAAGGAGTGAGAGAAGTCGGAGTAAGAGGCCGGTAAACGACGGTTATAAATTTCGCGACCCATCAAGTCGTACTTCACATAACGTTGACCAAAGCCCCAAGAGATATTGCCATTGTTGTCTTGTTGGAAGCCCATCATCACGCCCGAGTTATAGACGCTTTCGGCATCGTAAATGGACTCAACGTTCATGTACCAACGTACTTCACCCGCCGTATCGATAATGGCATTTTGCGGATAGAAGTTCCATTGCAAAGCACCGCCCATCGGGTTATTCCAAACCGTACGACTGGCCTTTGCATAGTTTTGCATTAACGATCTTTAAAGGCAGGATCAACGGCATTGACCTTCGTTTTAAACATCGTTGATTTTTGAGACTTCATCCCATTGGTTGCCGTATACACGGGAGGTGCATACATTTGATAGGACTCAGAAATCTTTTCTTTTTTACCGTTGAAGTTACGGGTATAGGTCACTTCAACCGTATTGACATAGTCAGGGTACAAACCAAAAACAGGAATACCCGCATGAGTCATTAATTGGCGCTTGCTGACATTGTATTTAAGATCAGCACCGTCTTTCTTCGGCACAATACGAACAGAGGCATCTTCAATAACATAACCACCATTTCGAATCACGGCCGTCAAGGGTGCAATCTTGTATGGATTCATCACAATTTCACCGAGCTGTCCTTGGACAGCAAAAGCAACGACGGGACCGGAGGCACCACCAGCTGCTTGAACAGTTGTCGGTAAAACAGAAAAAGCTAAAGGAATGGCGACAGCTAAAGTCGCAAATTTGAGATTCATAATCAGATCCTCAAGAGTTTAATGAGAGATGCAAATAGGTATTTGCTCAGAAAAGTCTATGAGGAATCCGACGATTGACCTAGGGGGATTAACTATCAAAAATAATAAAAAAGTGTCAGATTAACTTTCATTTTTTAAAAGCGATTTTTTTGTTCATAAAGGGCGCCGGACTCCGTTTGAGCATTCAATTTAAATTGACTTCGAACCCATTGCATTGCCGGATCATTGTGAACCCGATCGTGCCAAAATAAACAGGTGACAATTGAGCCTTGTATGGCTGAAGGCAATGGAGGAATAGCTGCCGGATTACTGCTTCTATTGGGCATTGCCGGCATTCATCGCCACTTCAACGCAATGCCGGATAGCTATGTCATCATCGACGGCAAATGCTACACCGACGAGAATCTGGTACGTGAACAGGCGATGACTGCCTTCCGGAATGTGAGTCTCGATGAAGACGAACTGCTGAACAGCCTTTTCGACGGAGAATAAAAGAACCTAAAAAATAAGGCGAAATAACACTCGTTTTCTGACTCGTCTTTTCAGTCGAAAAATGTCGATCGTAGTAACTTAAAGTGTAATCTTCTTCCGGGTTATTGATCAGACTGATGTTATTGAGCACTCTTCCATAGGGCTCAATATCGGCCACATCAAGATGTCCCTTTTCATTAAAAATGTCCACCAACGGATGATGACGTCGAACAACAAGAACTTGCTCAAAGACGTGCAAAGGCAAGTAATGATAGCCTTGCATGCCCAGTGCCTTGGGTCGAATCAGAAAATCAATCACACCCTTTTGCAAATCCTCAAAGCTCGAAAAATTTGAAAAGGTAAACGCAAGAGTGCACTGTGGCGCACCTTCGTTGATGGCCTTAACAACTGGCGCTAAAAGGTAGGGAACGGCGTTGTCGGGACTCGCAATTCTGATGATGCGTTTCAGTGTCTTCGGATCAAAAGCACGATGGCGACTGAGCGCCATTAATTTAGTGTTGGCCTGTAAAACATCACCAATAATTTCCGTTGCAAAACTCGTCGGAATAAGCCCTTGGGGAGAGCGAACAAAACAAGGATCGCCAAAAATCTCTTTTAATCTTGCCACTCGTCGAGAAGCCGTTGGCAACGTTAAATTAAGCTCTTGAGCAGCAAGCGTAATGCTTCGTTTTTCCCACAAGGCAATGAAAAGTTGAAGGTCTTCTTGTGAAATATTCATGGCTTTCTCGATTTCAAAATTTTCAATTTCTAGTATACAGACTTTCAGAAATTGAAAGCGCCTCTCTATCAAAGACAGAAAGGCGCTCAAAAAAGATTTGAAACCGATTAGCTACGAACTTGACCGTTACCCGTCACTAAATACTTATAAGACGTTAATTCCGGTAACGCCATGGGGCCTCGGGCATGAAGTTTTTGCGTACTGATACCGATTTCTGCACCAAAGCCAAATTCAAAGCCATCCGTAAATCGAGTGGAGGCATTGACATAGACAGCCGCTGCATCGATTGAGCGTTGAAAGATCTGCGCATTTGTTGCGTCTTCGGTCACAATGCATTCAGAGTGCTTTGTACTAAAGCGCGCGATGTGATCAAGCGCCTCATCAAGCCCCTCGACAATCTTCACCGACAATCGCAAGTCACCGTATTCCGTGGCCCAATCTTCCTCGGTTGCGGCAATCACTCGTGCATCAAAGGCTTGCACCTTCTCACACCCCATGATCGTTACACCGGCGTCAAAATAGTCTTTAAGCATAGCAGGCAAGAAAGCTTTGGCCACATCCTTATGGACCAAAAGCGTTTCCATGGCGTTGCAAACGGAAGGACGTTGTACCTTGGCATTAAAGGCGATCTTTCGAGCCTTATCGCAATCGGCCGTAGCATCGACAAAGGTATGGCACACGCCCGACCCCGTTTCAATCACGGGGACAGAGGCATTTTGAACCACGAAACGAATCAAACCTGCGCCGCCACGCGGAATGACCACGTCGACATAATCATTCATACGAATCAAATGCGTCACGGCCTCACGATCGGTCACGTCAATGAGTTGAATGGCGCCTTCTGGGATCCCATTGGCGTAAGCCGCCTGCGTCAAGACCTTAGCAATCGCAGCGTTCGAAGATAAAGCTTCGCTGCCACCCTTTAACACAACGGCATTGCCCGACTTCACACAAAGACCAATGGCGTCAGCCGTCACATTGGGGCGTGCTTCATAAATAATGCCGATCACACCCAAAGGCACTCGAACCTTTTGAATATGAAGGCCGTTATCTAACGTGCGATCCGATAAAACGTCGCCTACGGGGTCGGCAAGGTCTGCGACTTGGCGCAAGCCCTCTGCCATCCCTTCAATGCGCACAACAGTCAATTGAAGGCGATCCAACATGGAAGACTTCATGCCGTTGGCGCGAGCGCGTTCCATGTCTTTTTCGTTTTCCGTCAAAATGAAATCACTTTGAGCCAACAGGGCATCGGCCATGGCTAAAAGCGCACGATTTTTGGTCTCAGTGTCAACCAAGGCCAATCGTCTTTCGGCCTCATGTGCCAAACGGGCTTTATCGCGCACTAAATCATAAGTACTCATCATTGGCCTCCAAACCGAAAATCACCAAATCATCACGGTGAACCACTTCATCGAACGCCTTGTGGCCCAAGCGAGTTTCAATTTCATCACTGTGGCAACCTAAAATCTTTTGAATTTCATCGGATGCGTAGTGTGATAAGCCGCGAGCCAATTCCTCACCACTTTCGTTGACAATGCTCACGGTATTACCCGGTTCAAATTCACCTTCCACCGCCTTGCTACCCACAGGCAAAATGCTGCAGCCTCCGGCTTTTTTCATTGCCTTGGCGCACCCAGCGTCCACCGTCAACTTCCCCTTAATACGAGCACCAAAGGCCAACCATTTCTTTCTGAATTGCAAACGGTTTTCGCGAGAAACGAAAAGGGTACCGATATTTTCGCCATTGAGAATTCGGGTAACGGAATCGAGTTCTTCACCGGAGGCAATCACCAAGTTAATGCCTGAGGTGGTTGCGTTTTTGGCTGCCTGCAATTTCGTTGCCATTCCGCCCGTACCGACGCTGCTGCCCGCACCACCGGCGCTCGCTTCAATCGCGGGCGTAATCTCTTCGACTTCGCTCACAAGCTTGGCATCGGGATGCGTTTGAGGATTTGCCGTATAAAGACCGTCAACGTCAGACAAAATAATGACCAAATCGGCTTCAACAATCCCTGCCACCAAAGCCGACAAATTATCATTGTCACCGATCTTTAATTCGTCTAAAGCCACCACGTCATTTTCATTGACAATCGGAATGACACGGCTCTTTAAGAGCTCTTTAAAGGTGTTACGAGCATTGATATAGCGATGACGATCCACCGTTTCTTGGCGAGTAATCAAAACTTGAGCCGTGATTTGCCCGTATTCCGAGAAAAATTTGTCGTAGGTGTGCATCAAGATGCCTTGACCCACAGCGGCGGCAGCTTGCTTACCCGGAATGGTTTTTGGCTTCGCGGTAAGACCCAAACGATCAACCCCTACGGCCACAGCGCCTGAGGTCACCAAAATCATTTCTTTGCCTTGATTTTGAAGGTCTGAAAGCTCTCTAGCCAAACGATCCATTCGGGCAAAATCGCGCTTGCCATTGGCATGCGTAATCGTGCTCGAACCGACTTTAACCACGATTCGTTTAGCGTTTTTTAATTCTGAGCGAGAAATCAACATAACGTCACCCGTTTTAGAAGAATCTTTCCATTATATTCAAAGATTATTACTACAAACATCCGGTCATATAGACAGGTAGCAACACGAGATCACCATCAACTTTAAGATCCTTTGTGCAGATGATGTAGCGCTTGCCTAACCTATCGCGATATTTGTTAACAAAGTAGTCCAATGAAGCGTGCTTGCGATAGTCGCCAGACTTCACCTCAATCGGACAGATTTTTTTCATTTGGCGAATTAAGAAATCAATTTCGATATTTTTGCGACTCGCATCGTCCTTGGCTTCGGTATAAAAGTAGAGTTGATGCCCTTTGGCTCTTAGCTGTTGAGCAACGACATTTTCAAAGAACATCCCTTCATTGAGACTTAATTTTCCGTACAAAATACCGTTAATGACCTCTTCCTCAAGAGAGGGGCCACTTTGCGTTGCCGTCACTGTCAAAAGTCCCGTATCGGCCATGTAGCATTTGAGTGTTGAACGACCGATATTGAGCTTTAGACCAATCGTTGGATCCGTCGAGTTGTACGCACAATTGACGATTTTTGAATCCGACAACCACATAAAGGCATCTTCATAAGTTCGCATTCTGGCGTCTTTTTTAAGACTGGCCAATTTGAAGCGTTTCTGATGCGATGAAAGCTGAGACGGAATATCATCAAAAATCAATCTCACTTTCATTTCGCTTTCACCGGCGTAGCGAGAGATATCCTCACGGTAAAGAGCCAAAATATTTTGTTGAATTCTCCTCACACCGAGAAAATCTTTTGTTTCCGCATAGTGACTGACAGCTTGCGGCATGCCACCGACAAGCATATAGGTGCGGAACAGTTTCATAACCTCTCGATGCACACCGTCGCCTAGAGGCGTAAGCGACTCATAATGTGAATGAATGGTCTCTTTAATCATGCCGCTTTCGTCAATCACATCGAGAAACTCTTCAAAGTCCAATGGATTGAGGGCCATACGGATTTCTTCAGATGGCAGAACAATCTCTGCGATATTGCTCTTGATACTGATGAGCGACCCCGTTTCAATGTAGTCATAACGGCCGTCAGCGACAAGGTGCTTAATGAGTTGCCTTGCAAGAGGGAAAAGCTGCACCTCGTCAAAAATAATGCAGGACTGACGGCGATACAGTGGCGTTCTGAAAAGCAAAGACAGTCGAGAGAAGAATTCATCAAGGTCGTATGAAAACTCCTTGAATATCTCCAACAATCTTGGATGAGGGCGAGAAAAATCAATGTAAAGATAACTCTTATACTCTTTTGAAGCGAAATCTTTTGCCAAAAAACTCTTTCCCACACGTCGCGCACCCTCTATCAACATGGCAGTCGTTCCTTGGTCACGTGTCTTCCAAGCCAGTAGCTCTTCATATCCTTTTCTTTTCATATACATACAACAATTCTCCTAGCTAAAAAAGCACGATGCGCCAATTCATTTTATCCAAATTTTTCACGTTCCGCCAACATAAAAATACGTAAAAATACACATTGCACCAATATGAAACATGAGATTTTTACACGTCCCGCCCATTCAGGGTATCCAAAATCTCTTGGTAACAGACAAGCGAAACGTTTCCGAGTTCTTGTGCTTTTACCTCACAAGCCGGAGTAAATCCCGACTTTGAGAAAAGATAGAAATGCGGATTATTGCTATTAAACATGCGGCTTCGCTCTAGCAAAGTCTGCAAAACGCCCAAATCCACTTTTTCGTTGGTCCACTTGCATTCGGCAAAGAGAACCAATTTTTTACCGTCAGAACCGACGATATCAATTTCCTCTTGTTCTCTTGTCTTCGGATTCGTGCCCCACCAACGTCCCAAATCATTGAAATCAAGCGGACTGAGACCTTGAAAAAGCGTTTCCCAAAGATATTGCTTACAGATATCTTCAAACACCACTCCGGTAAATTCCGATAGATGTGGTTCAATTCTGCGCAATGCCAGTGTTGATGCGCCACGAGCAATGAGTTGTTGGTTTTCTGGAACAAATCTAAACCAGAATCGGAAAAGATTATCGGCAATGGAATAGACCGATTTCCGGGAATTTTTCTCTCCAAAGGGCACCTCTTTTTTCACCAACCCCAGCATCATGAGATTTTTTAAGTACGCTGTGCAAACAGAAGTCTCTTCTCCGACTTTCGTAGAAATCTCGTTCATTCGGGAGGCGCCGCCTGCGATCGCACTCATCAAGGCGTAGTAAAGTGCAGCCTCTCTGACCGCTTGTTTGAGCAAGTTCTCCGGTTCTTCGTAAATTGAAGAGGTAGGATTTAAAAAAGTCTGGCAAATGTTCTCTTCAATGGACAAGCGATCATTCAGTTGCAACAAATATTGCGGTGTGCCCCCCATCATTGCATAAGCCAAAATCTTCGCTTCATCAGAAAAACCTTTCAGGTAGCGACACGTATCGGCAAAATCAAAAGGTTCTACCTTCATCTGTGCAGTGCGACGCCCGTAAAGGGGCGCCTTATACGACAACACATGATCCTCCATATACGACATCGAGGACCCACACAAAATCAGCATCAATTTGGAATGATCTTTGTATTGATCAATTAAGCGTTGAAGTGTTGATGCCAAACTCTTTGAAGACCTTGCCACATAGGGATACTCATCAATAACCAACA
>USIM01000022.1 GCA_900554675.1 uncultured Sutterella sp. | reverse complement strand
ATTTTTAGCTGATCGGTTAAAAAACGCCAGAAAAGAACTCTTGATCAGAACTTCCTATATTAAAGCTTATTGATTCGAGCAATGTAACCCGTAAACACACCCCAGCCCATCGGCAAAGATTGTTTGTCTTGGATTTCAAAGTCGGGACGGTGGTGACCCGGGTGGTTGCAACCAAAATAGAAGAAACCACACTTACCACCATGAGCTTGAATGCGACGAATGAGCATCGTGCAGTCTTCGCTACCGACCTTAGCGTTCATGTCCACAACGGAATTAACGCCCGGAGCGTGAGCGGCAGCGTCCTTTAAAAGTTCTACCGCTTCTTCATCACCCTTATAGGTCACGGCTTCCCCCATGCGTGTGAGCTTATAGTCCACTTCATAGGCTTGAGCCATGCCCTTGACCGTCGTTTCAACGTTTTTGGCCATGTATTCGTTAATTTCGGTCGTTTCACCGCGAACTTCAAGAACAACCAATGCGTGACCGGCAACAATATTGCGAGCCGTACCGGAAATGATCTTACCGACTTGAACACGGGTGATGCCCTTGCTGTGACCGGGGAGGCTACCCAACGTCATCACGGTGGCGCAAGCACACATCAAGGCACTGTGACCCTTTTCGGGACTGCCTGCAGCACAAGGCGTACCAAAGTATTCAAGGTCAAACTTCGTGGTGGCCAAATAGCCTTCATGAGACACACCGACTTGACCGGGCTTGGCATCGCAACCGATGTGAGCACCGGCAAACCAATCCACGTCATCAACGATGCCGGAAGCGGCCATAGCGGCTGCACCGCGAACCCCTTCTTCAGCAGGTTGGAACAAAAGCTTAATCTTGCCGCACAACTGATCAGCGTGATCGGCAACCCACTTCGCTACACCTAAACCAACAGCCGTGTGACCGTCGTGACCGCAAGCGTGAGAAAGGCCTGGGTTTTTCGAGCGGAAACCTTCAACGTTGGGCAAGTGATTGGGATTGTCGGTTTCGGCAATCACCATGCAGTCAATGTCAAAGCGTAAGGCCGTCACGGGGCCGGGGCGCTTGGTGTCCCAAACACCCACGCAACCCGTGTAGCCTTCACACTTTTCAAGGAAAGTTTCGCTAACACCATTGGCTTTAGCGCGCTCCATGGCTTTCTTGGCACCTTCTTCATTACGACCCATGACAGCTTCAGGGTTAATGACTTGCGTGCCAAGTAAAACTTCAAAGCCCAACTTTTCAAGGCGATCAGCCACAAAAGCTGTGGTTTCAAATTCATACCAACCTTCTTCAGGATTTTGGTGCAGATGGCGACGATCGGCCACCATCTCGTCAACGTAGTTTTGAATTTCGTTTGTCATAACGTTTACCTAGTTAATTAAAGGTTGAAGATGAAGCCTAACAAGCAAAGGTTGATCAACATCGGGATCGCCATACGCTTGGAGATATCAAACGGGGACAAGTGCGTCATACCGGCGACCACAATCGTGGCACCTGCCAACGGGGAACACATACGACCCAAGGCGCCGGAAAGACTTGCGACCATACCGAGGCTAGCGATATCCAAACCAAATTCGTTGGCGTAAGGCGTCACGGACTGGTTAAAGGCGTGACCGGCTGCGTCACCGGAACCGGTTAAGACACCCATTACGAAGGGACCGAAGTTAGCGGCGTAGCGAGCAATGTCATTGGAGTGCTTGAGCGTTTCAATCAAAGCGTCGATGACACCTGCGGCTTGCAAGCCCCCTGCGAACGTACCGGCAGCGATGATGATACCCATGATGTTGCAGTAGCCCTTACCCATACCGTTAAAGAATTCCTTCGTTACGGTTTGCGGGTTAGCACGCGTCACCAACAAGGCAAACATGGCACCGATCAACATGGCGCCCGGAATCGACATACGAATAATCGGCAAGCACGTTGCGCCCAAGAACAAAATGATCACGGGCAAGACCGGAGCAATAGCGCGCAAAACGCTGGCTTTTTCCGGCAATTGCCAGTGTTCTTTAGCTTCAACGTCAAGTTCAACGACAGCGCCCGTACCGGGTTTCTTATAGTCGCGGAAGACAAAAATCATGGCCGTGACCAAGATGATGTTCAATGCACAGACCGTCAAAATGGACGGAGCAAATTGCACGATCAAGTCCATGACATCCATGTCAGCCAAACGAGCAATAAAGACGTTATGGCTTGAACCCGGAGAAAGGGTAGAGGGCGTAATCGAACCGATAATGGCTGCACCCGCAATGGCGGGGTGGAAACCCGCGCGAACCATCAACGGAATCATCGTGGGGCCAAGAGCGGCAGCGCAACCGGCAGCACTCGGAATGGCAACGGCCACGCAACTGGCAACCAACATACAGGCCGGAAGCAAGAAGATGCCGATTTTGCCCAAGGGTTTAACCAAAAGTGCCACGAGGTGAACGTCACAACGGGTAATGGCGATAACAGCGGCAAAACCCATGGACGAACAAATGGACATGATCAATGACCCACGGGTCATGTTTTTGGCAAAGGCGTCAACGGCCGTCATTGGGTCGCCGGCAAACAAAGCCATCAATAAGCCGGAAGCCACGAGCACTAAGCGCGTTTCCCAGCGTTTCAAAAGAGCAAATACGGTTAAGATGACGCCAATACAGGCCATCCAAATAGTCCAAGTCATGTTCTATCTCCTTTAATGGCCTTGGGTACGAAGGTGGCTCATGGAGCCGTAGAGTTTTTGTAAGCGTTCGTACTCTTCTTTGTCGAAGAATTGGCAGTGACCTGCCGTGAATTCTTTAGCGACTTCAATGCCAAAGCGAACGGCTTCTTCAACATCGGTCGGATGCGTTGCACCAGTAGCGCACCCTGCAACACGCGTTACCGTCGTAATAGCGACACCAATGCAAGGAGCGGTCGTGGCAACAGAAGGTTGAAGGATGGAATTTAAGTGGTAGATACCGTTACCGTAAGGTGTGATGTCTTGCGTGGTTAACGGCAACACGTAGGGGAAGTCGCCCGTCGTGGTTTCAACGATAGAGAGAAGATCTTCACTGGTGCGCAAAATCCAACCGTCTTTAACGGTCGGCGTAATGGCGATACCACGGTGATTGACAATGCGGTTGCCCTTTGTTGTATCGATGCAGATAACGGCATCCATAGCGGGGTCAATTTCGTATTGGTTGCAAACGTCGCTTGTGATCGGAGAGTCCATGAAAGGCACGGGATCGTGCGGACGGGTCGGGGCGTGAGGGCAGACTTGCGTGGTGACAATGACGTCACCTTCTAATTGATCGCCCTTTTGAGCCATCATGCCCAATTTCGTAGCAATGGCTAGAGCCGATAAGGCACCATCGCCGTCAGAGACAAAGCCCACACGAGTGGGGCGTGCACCGATGCCACCTAAGCGGCCGACGACGCCAAGCGTGGGAGCCGTACCACCGACGGACTTGCCGTTTTTACCGGGGATTAATGCGTGGATGAAATCTGTTGTGCCTTTGGCACCGGTGACAGGTGTGACCTTGCATTGGGTGACACCGTGGTTTTGAAGCCATTCTTGAACGATTGAACCATTAACGGCTGCATCATCGAGCAACTCGTAGAGGTCAATTACAGCTTTTAAGCTCATGTTACTCTCCTACCTTTTTCGAGTAAAAACAACATTGTAGGAGTGGTAGGGGAAGTCGCCTATGGGTTTAATCCCTTAGATCTTTGGTGGAATCGGTGGGTATAAGTGCTTTTAATACATAGCATTAGATAAAAATCCCCCCAACCCACCCTCGCAAAAACAAACTTGTCAGAACTTGGTTGTTACTGTCACTTGTCACTGTACTCTCGTACCCTGTTCGGCTTGACTGTACATCTAAGGCTGTCGCCGTGAACAGCTCGCCTCTAATCCAAGAGGATATATTCTCGCCCAAATTCGCTTTGCTACACCTAATTTTTAATTAAAGAAGGTCGACCTCCCAATTTTTTGCTTGAATCTTGGAGTCTAATACACGCGCTTGGTAGGCGAGTTCGTCAACCCATTTTTCCTCTTCGGCAATGTTAAGCGTTGTCACAATGCGGATTTCCTTTTGAGAGTAACGCTGGGTTCGCTCAGAGGCTTTTTGTAGGGCCTCTCTCAAGACACTGACTTTGCGAATCATGATGTCGCGTTTGGTGATGGCGTTGGCTAACGAGCTATCATCAAAAGGCGTATTGGCATTGGTTTTGTTAATGCGGTTAATGATGTCTTCAAGTTCTGCATAGACTTTGTTCAAACGACGAATTAACTGTGCGGGGTCTTCGCTGGGTGCGTCACCCTCTTGGTTTAATACGTTGGCAAAAAGGCGCTCGCGCACACGAGCGATGCGTGTTTGAAGATCTTTTCTTAGAATTAAGGCTTCGGCTAATTTCATATCAAACTCCGATGTCAATGAGCTATAGAGTCAAAGTACAACCGAATACATCAGAATTTGATGGAATCAACACGAAGACAATTTTTCACTGTCATATTAGGCACTAAAACTAGGATAGAGAGTGGAGAGAAACCCCATCTAAGGATTAAAATTCATCTTCTGAAAACTCATTCTTCCCCAAAATGATCAACACCTCTTTATTTCTCTTATTTTTAATTACCTCTAGCTGCACGGTGGCTTCCCCCGGGCCCGGCGTTTTGATGACGCTCACCAGTGCGATTCGCTATGGTTTACGTTCTGCTTGTTGGGTCATTTTGGGTACGGCTTCCGGCACTGTCATCATGGCCGTCATCTCTTCAACGGGCCTAGGCATCTTAATTGCCAATTCTCCTGCTACCTTTGAAGTGATTAAGTCCTTGGGTGCCTGCTACATGATTTATTTAGGTATCCGACTTTATCGTGCCAAGCCCTTTAGCTTTGAATTGGCTACCAAAGAAAAAGAGTCGGTTAACTTCGCGCAACGTGGACGCTTGTGGCTTCAAGGGGTGACGCTTCAAATGACTAACCCCATGTTGATTATGTTTTTTATTTCGTTATTCCCGCAGTTTCTGGATCACGAACTCAATTACGTGGGTCAAGTGGCGATTATGAGCATGACGTATTTCTCATTGGTTTGCGTCATTCACTTGTGTTACGGCTGGGTTGCGGCGAACTTCCGTCATCTTTTATCAACACCCAAAGCCGCCCGAATTATTAACTGTGTCGGCGGTACGATCTTCATTTTGTTGGCTTTGCGTGTCTTTTTGACAATGGCAACGGCCTAATGCTTGGATTGCCGTCCGATAGAAAAATCGATTTTTCGCTAAACTTAGTCTGTTATACCCATTCATTTTGAAGTGAGTAATCTATGCCTAATTTTCAGATTCTCCCCGCAACCCTTGAAGATTGCGAGTTGGTGTTAAGTTTTGTTCGTCGTTTGGCCGAGTATGAAAAGATGCTCGATGAGGTCGTTGCGACCGTTGACGATGTCAAACGTGAACTTTTTGGCGAAAAGGCGATTGCTCACTGCGTGATCGCTTATGAAGATGAAACCCCGGTGGGTTTTGCCTTCTACTTTTATAACTGCTCAACGTTCTTAACCCGCAGAGGTCTTTATCTGGAAGACCTTTTCATTGATCCCGCCTATCGTGGTAAGGGCTATGGCAAAGCGATTATGCGTTATTTGGCTGCCAAAGCAGTGGAAGAAAAATGCGGTCGCTTTGAATGGGTGGTTTTGGATTGGAATGAGCCTGCTATCGGTTTTTATGAAAAAATCGGTGCCTCCGTATTACCTAACTGGCGTATTTGCCGTTTGACCGGTGAGTCATTGGCGAACTTTGCCGAGTCGAAATAGGATTGACCATGGCCTCTCAAGTTTTGGCCCGTAAATGGCGCCCTCATGATTTTGAAAGTGTAGTGGGACAAGAGCCTGTCGTTCAGGCTTTAACGCACGCACTTCGTGAAAACCGTCTTCACCATGCCTATTTGTTTACGGGTACGCGTGGTGTCGGTAAGACGACTTTGTCGCGTATTTTGGCTAAGAGCCTCAACTGTATGGGGCCCGATGGCAAGGGCGGCGTGACGGATCACCCGTGCGGTGTTTGTGAAGCGTGCCGAGCCATTGATGAAGGTCGCTTTGTTGACTACATCGAAATGGACGCCGCGAGTAATCGTTCCGTTGAAGAAATGACGGCGTTACTTGAACAAGCCATGTATGCGCCCACGAACGCTCGCTACAAGGTCTACATGATTGACGAAGTCCATCAGTTGACCACGCACGCTTTTAACGCCATGCTCAAAACGCTCGAAGAGCCGCCCGAGTATGTGAAATTCATTTTGGCAACGACCGATCCTCAAAAGGTTCCGGTGACGGTGCTTTCTCGCTGTATTCAATTCAATCTCCGCAATGTGACGCCGCAAATTGTGGCCGATCACATGAAGACGATTTTGGAAGCTGAGAAGATTGAAGCTGAACCCGCTGCACTTAAACTTTTGGGCATTGGTGCTCGTGGTTCCATGCGCGACGGTTTGAGTTTGTTGGATCAAGCCATTGCTTTTGCCGGTAATCGCCCCGTGACGCTTGAGAGCGTTCGCGAAATGTTGGGCATGATGGATAGCGATGTTTTGATTCAATTGCTTCGCGCTTTAGCCAATGGCGATGCTCATCAAATGCTTGAGATTGCCAACACGATGTCCATGCGAAGCTTGAGTTTTTCTCAAGCCGTGCGTGATCTGGCTAGCCTCTTGCATCGCATTACGTTGGCGCAATTTGATCCCTTAAGTGTTGCTTCAGATGATTTGGATCGTGATGCCATTTTTGAACTCGCCCAAGTCTTTACGAAACCTGAAGTGCAGCTTTACTACCAAATCATGCTTAACGCCCGTGGCGACATGAATTTGGCACCCGACGAGTATGCGGGTTTCACGATGGCTTTGATGAGAATGTTGGCCTTTAAACCCGCAGGGCTCGTGAAGACGGAATTACCGAAGCGCTTTGAATTCCCAGAGGTGAAGGCCCCGGTCGTTGAAGCCAAAGCCACAGTGGCTCCCGTCGCTTCTGAAGTGACGGCTCCTGTTGCAAAGCCTGTTGCGCCGGTTGTTGAATCTGCTCCTATCCAAAAGACCGAACCGTCAGAAACTGCTCCTTGGGAAGATGTCCCGGGGGAGGTATTAGCGGGTAGTGCGCCTGCGGTGCCTGCCCGCCAAGAGCAGCAACCGAGCAATCCTCAACCCGTTGTTGAAGTAAAGCCTCAAGAAGCACCTGTCGTTGAAGAGACAAAACCCGTTACAAAAACGAGTACGGTCATTGAAGACGATGAGGATGACGTCCCGTACAATCCAGATCAGATGTACGGCGAAGCGGATTATCAAGCATCAATTGATGACTATGATGATTTTGGCGCAAGTGCCGCTCCTTCTTTTGATGAACCTCAAGCAGAAGCTCAAGAAGCCGACGAATCGGTGGATTTGGGCAGTGGTTATTCGGACTACTATGAAGCTAAGCCCGAGGACGATATTCCTGAATTTAGTGAAATCGGGAAAGTTTGGTACGAAAAGATGCGCTACACGTATCCTTCGACCTATGCTCGAGACATTCTCTTTAGAAGTGAGTGCGTGGCTATCGATGGCACGACTATTCGTTTGCATTTGGACCCCTTCTATTCGGGGCGCTTAACAAACGAACAAGCGATGCGTTTGGTTCAACGAATTGTGGATCCGGTCTTTGGTCACCGCATGAAGATTGAAGTGGAACTCGTTGAGCCACGTTCCCGTACAATTCACCAACAAATGGTTTGGGAAAAGCGAGAAGCAAAGAAAAAAGAAGAGGCGAAGTGGTTAAAGAGCCATTACATTGCCATCGAAGATCCCGAAGAGAAAAAGGCGGCCATTGAGGCGTTAAAAAATACCCCTCAAGCCAAGATCATTGCCCGTCGCTTTAATGCGAAAATTGATCAGTCGTCAATTAAGAAATTGGTTTCTCGTCAGTCTTGATGAGAAGAAAAAAGTTTTTACTTAAAAAGGAAACATTATGCGTGGAAATATGGGTGCTCTTTTGAAGCAAGCTCAACGTGTTCAAGAAAACATTAAGCGTTTGCAAGTGGAATTGGGTCAACTTGAAGTTGAAGGTCAATCCAGTAGCGGTTTGGTGAAAGTCACGATGACCTGCAAGCACAACTTAAAGAGCGTGAAGTTGGATCCGAGCTTGATGGAAGAAGACGTGGATATGGTTGAAGACTTGGTGTTCATGGCCGTTAAGGACGCCTTGGATAAGGTTGAAACCACCACGAAGGAAAAGATGGCTCAAGCCACGGCCGGCATGCCCTTGCCTCCGGGAATGATGTTCTAATTGAACTTGAACCGCCATGTCAAACACCGATACGTCGATTGATCATTTGATCAATGCATTAAAGAAGTTGCCGGGGTTAGGCCCTCGGTCGGCTTCTCGCATTGCTTATCATTTGTTGTTAGACAATCGACTCGGTGCCAGAGAGTTGGCAAGCAGTTTAGATAAAGCGCTCAATACCGTTAAGCACTGTGAGCTTTGCAACACGTTAACCGACGATACGCTATGTCCGATTTGTCGAGACGAGACGCGGGATCGCTCGAAAATCTGTGTGGTGGAAAGCCCAGCGGATCAAAAAGCCATTGAAGAAACGTTGACCTATCAAGGTCTCTACTTCGTTTTAATGGGTTTGATCTCTCCGGTGCAAGGGGTGGGCGCAAAAGAGTTGCAACTTCAACGACTCATTGATCGAGTGGAAAAGGATGAGCAACTCAAAGAAGTGTTGATCGCAACGCCTTTCACACCGGAAGGGGATGCAACGGCACACTTTATTGCCAAAGCCATTGCTTCACGTTCGCGTCCGATTCGCGTGACGCGTTTGGCTCGTGGGATTCCGGCAGGAGTGGAATTGGAGTACACCGATGCCAATACAATCGCCAGTGCGATTTTCTCACGTCGAGGCTAATGGCAGAAAAAAGGAACAAAAAATGGCAAATCCTCATATTTTCAATGCGCTGCAAGAAGCTCAAGTGGCGCTTGATGCTTTAATTAAGAACGAAGCAACACTTGAGAAACTTGACGCCGCAGGTCAAGCAATGGCCAATGCCATTGCCAACGGTCACAAGATTTTATCTTGCGGAAACGGCGGCTCTTTGTGTGACGCTATGCACTTTGCCGAAGAGATGACGGGGCGCTACCGTCAAAATCGTCCGGGTTTTGCTGCGATTGCGATTGCGGATGCGAGTCACATGAGCTGCGTCGGTAATGACTACGGCTATAACGATGTTTTTTCTCGCTATGTGAGCGCTGTGGGTCAAAAGGGGGATGTGCTTTTAGCCATTACGACGTCGGGCACGAGTGCCAACGTGATGCAAGCGGTTAAAGCTGCGCATGAAAAGGGCTTGATTGTTGTCGGTTTAACGGGACGCGAAGGCAGTCCTTTGGCTACGGAAGCTGATATTGCCATTGTGACGCCAGCCGGTAAATGGGCCGATCGCGTGCAAGAGTTGCACATTAAATGCATCCATATTTTGATTGAGTTGGTGGAGCGCCGTTTGGCACCTGAAAACTACTAACTTAAAAGAACAGTCGGTATAATCCGACTCAAGCGTACCCCACACAGCTCTGTTTCATCTGCAAAAGGTGGGGTCTTTTGTTATATGAGCGTGATGTTCATTAACAATTTCACACTCAAAAAATGTTTCTAAAACGGTAA
>USIM01000021.1 GCA_900554675.1 uncultured Sutterella sp. | reverse complement strand
TAACGGCTTGTGGAGAAAAGGGCCCTGAGGGTAAGGGCGTATCGAAATTAGAAGGCACGTCTTGGCAATTGGTCATGGACCAAAAAGATAAGAAGGCCGAAAACTGTGAAAATTTAACCCCCAACATGGATTTCTTGGCTGACAATAAGGTCGCCGGTAGCTTAGGTTGCAACCTCTTTAATACGGCTTACAAGGTCGATGGCAAGAAGTTCACGTTTGAATTGGCTGCAACAACGCGTCGCATGTGTGACCCTGAAACCATGAAGGTCGAAAACCGTTTGAGCAAAATGTTGGGGGAAACGCGTTACGCTACGCAAGATGAAAAGAGCTTGAAGTTCTGGAACGAAAAGGGCGAATTGTTGGCCGAATACGAACCGGAAGTCCTTGGAGCCTGTGAATAACTTGTCACAGTACCGGTGAAAAAGTCCCCAAGTTGGGGACTTTTTCGTTTCTGTCAAATTGAATTAATGGGCGCTTTCCCAGCTCTCACCACTGCCCACTTCCGCTAAAAGGGGCACAGCTAAAGAAGCCACTTCTTGCATAAGCTTCGGCAACTCTGCCTTGACTATTTCAAGCTCCTCTTTGGGCACTTCAAGCACCAATTCATCGTGCACCTGAAGAACCAACAAGCTCTTTAAGCCCTTGTCTTCGAGCCACTTTTGAACCGCAATCATGGCCTTTTTAATAAGGTCTGCGGCCGTGCCTTGCATCGGAGCGTTAATAGCAGCACGCTCCGCACCAGCTCTCACTGGAGCTTTTGAGCTTTGAATGTCTGGCAACCACAAGCGACGACCGAAAGCCGTTTCAACAAAACCTTGTTGATGCGCCAATTCGCGCGTTTGTTCCATATAGGTCTTGACACCAGGGTAGCGCGAAAAGTAGCGATCGATGTAATTTCGTGCTGCAGACGGTTCAATTCCTAAGTTTTGAGCCAAACCAAAAGCACTCATCCCGTAGATCAAACCAAAGTTAATCACCTTAGCTGTTCGGCGTTGATCGGACGTCACCGCCTCTAACGGAACGCCAAAGACTTCCGCAGCGGTTGCGCGGTGAATGTCCAAATTCTTATGGAACGCATCCAAAAGACCCTTGTCTTGCGACAAATGCGCCATGATGCGAAGTTCGATTTGAGAGTAGTCCGCCGAAACAATGACTTTACCGTGATCGGCCACAAAGGCTTCTCGCACACGACGCCCCTCTTCGGTTCGAACCGGAATATTTTGTAAGTTCGGATCACTCGATGCCAAGCGCCCCGTCACAGCCGTTGTCTGACCAAAGGTTGTATGCACGCGACCCGTCGCCGGTAATACCATCAAGGGAAGCTTATCCGTGTACGTGCTCTTTAGTTTGGATAAACGACGAAACTCCAAAATGATCTTCGGTAACGGGAAATCTAGGGCTAACTGCGTGAGCACGTCTTCATTGGTGCTATAGCCGCCTGTAGCCGTCTTTTTCGTCTTGGGCGGTACCGGAAGCTCTAACACTTCAAATAAAACGTGAGAGAGCTGTTTCGGGCTTGCCACGTTAAACTTTTGCCCTGCCATCTCGTAACACTTTTCTTCCAAGCGAACAATTTGGTCACCCAACGCATCGCTTTGTGCTCCCAATTGCATGGAGTCGATCAATACGCCGTTACGCTCCATGATGAAAAGAACGTTTTGCGTGGGCAATTCCACTGTTTCATAGATGGTCTTTAAGCCTTCATCGCCTTGGATGCGAGGCAACATCGCCTGCATGAGTTCACGTGCCACTTGAGCGCGTTGGCAAGCGTATTGTGCAGCTAAATCAATTGCAATGGCATTGCTACTGAGCGCTTTAGCTCCTTTACCCTTTACATCTTCTTCGGTCATGATGTCGGTCTTAAGCCACCGCATGGCCAAGTTTCCGATCTCATGCTTCATGTGCGCTTCGATGACATAGCTCATCAACGTCACATCGTGCGTTGAGGCATTAAGATCAAACTTTTCATTTGCCAACACGTGGCGGATAAACTTGCCTTCAGAAGTCACCTTGGAAGCATCAGAAGCTAACCATGCACCTAAAGACGCGTGAACGCTCTCAATCGAAGCGTTTTCACCAGTGAGATGCTTAATCGGCACATAGACATTGCGTTGACCCAAGGAAAATGCCAAGCCCGTCAAAGGTGCTCGCATGCCTTCGGTTCCATCACTCATAACGCTCACGCCCACCACGTCCGTCGCAGATTCAAGATCTTTAGAGAAGGTCTTTAAATCATCGTCCGTGGTAATGATCTGTACTTCTTGCGTTTGTGCCTGTGAGGTTTGCGCAACATCTTCAACGGGGATGCTCGCAAAAAGATCTAACGTTGAGTCACCGGCAACACTGACTTTTTCTGCCTTTTTGCGTTCTTCCTTTTGAACACTCTTGCGCTTACTTTGTTGCATCTCCCAACGATCATAAAAACCCGTTAAAAAGGCATCATCAGGGTCAGACAAATCCGCATCGGTTTTAATCGTGACCAAATCTCTCGCCGTTGGCAAAAAGCTCATTCCTTCGCGAAGGTATTCACCGGCCTTACCCTTAACCTCATCAGCTCGGGTCATCAAAGCATCTAAGTCACCGAATTCATTAATCCATTTGGCAGCCGTCTTCGGACCACACTTATAAATGCCCGGCACGTTATCAACGGCGTCACCCATCAAGGAGAGATAGTCCACAATGCGCTCCGGCCCCACGCCAAACTTTTCCTTAACGCCTTCGGGGTCGAGCACTTGGCGTGTCATCGTATTAACAACCACAATGTCTTCGGTCACCAATTGACTCATATCCTTGTCACCGGTGGCAATAAAGACCTTCATACCTTGGGCTTTGGCTTGACGCGCCAACGTTCCGATCACGTCATCGGCTTCAATGCCGGGCACTTGTAAGAAGGGCCAGCCTTGAGCCTTCACCATCTCAAAAATCAGTTCGACTTGAGAGGCTAAATCCTCTGGCATCGGGGGACGATTGGCTTTGTATTCTGTGTAGATCGTATTGCGAAATGTGGGACCATGGGCATCAAACACACAAGCGGCCAAATCCGGTTTCACCATGTTTTTAATCATCTGCAACATGTTGGCAAAACCCTTGATGGCACCGGTGGGCTCCCCCTGACTTGTTCTTAAATCAGGCAACCCGTGATACGCACGATACAAGTAATTAGAACCGTCTATTAACAAAAGCGTTGACATAATCATTCTCTGAGAAAAATACCCCAATACCTTACCAAAAATTCACTGTACTTAACGGAAAATCACACGTATTCCTACAATTTTTTGCATCACATTAGCAAAAAACAAAGGCAACCCAAAATTAACCTGAGTTGCCTTTATGTAAAAGGATTCAAGCGCCCTTGAATCCTTTTCTTGTTTTTCGCGAATTAGTCGCGACGAGACTTACGAGCCTTTTCTGCGGCACGTTGAGCTTGGGCCTTTTCATCCAAATGTTGGAGATAGGCTTCATCGATATCGCCCGTCACATAGTAGCCATCAAAGCAAGAGCTTTCGAAGTGCTTGATGTTCGGGTTCATATCACGCAAAGCGGCATCCAAGTCTTCCAAGCGTTGGTAAACCACGGCATCGGCTTCCAAAAGTTTGGCGACTTCTTCAGCGCTCTTACCGTCACCGCAAATCAATTCGCTACGCGTCGGCATATCAATACCGTAGACGTTCGGGAAGCAAACACGCGGTGCGCCACTGGCGATGAACACCTTCTTGGCACCGGCTTGACGCGTCATGCGAACAATTTCCAACATGGTCGTACCACGAACGATGGAGTCGTCAACCAACAACACGTTCTTGCCTTCGAATTCCACCGGCATGGCGTTGAGCTTTTGACGAACCGTCTTCTTACGCGTGGCTTGGCCCGGCATAATGAACGTACGACCCACGTAACGGTTCTTAATGAAGCCTTCACGATACGGGAGGTTTAACTTTTGGGCCAATTGTTGGGCAGCCGGACGGGAGCTATCAGGAATCGGCATCACAACGTCGATTTCTTCCAACGGGATCTTACGGGCCACTTCATCGGCCAAGTATTCACCCAAACGTAAACGAGCACCGTAAATAGAGATGCCATCCATGACGCTGTCGGGACGAGCTAAGTAAACGTATTCAAAAGCACAGGTCATCAATTCAGGGTTTTCTGCGCATTGTTCCGTGAACATATTGCCTTGCAAGTCAAGCCAAATGGCCTCACCCGGAGCGACGTCACGTTCGAGCTTAAATTCTTGAGAGTCCAAAACGCAGGACTCAGAGGCAAACAAGATATCCGTGCCGTATTCTTCTTCCTTCGTACCGTAGCACAAGGGACGGATACCGTACGGGTCACGGAAAGCCACCATGCCCTTGCCGGCAATCATTGCCACACAAGCGTAAGAACCCTTCACACGCTTGTGAACACCACGAACAGCGTTGAAAATCACTTCCGGCGTCACCTTGGCGTTGACCGTTAAGCGGGCCAATTCATCAGCAAACACCGTCAACAAAACTTCAGAGTCGCTACCGGTGTTGATATGGCGGCGATTGGAATCATAGAGTTCTTGCTTGAGCGTTTCGGCATTGGTGAGGTTACCGTTATGCACGAACATGATGCCGTAGGGGGCGCTCACATAGAAAGGCTGCGTTTCTTCGTTGCTGTCGGTAGAACCTTGCGTCGGATAGCGTACTTGACCAATCCCACACGTGCCCGTCAAGTCGTACATGTTGCGCGTTCTGAAAATATCACGAACCAAGCCCATGCCTTTGAATTGATGGAAGGTTAAACCGTCGAGCGTTGCAATACCTGCAGCGTCTTGGCCACGATGTTGCAAAAGCAACAAAGAATCGTAAATACGTTGTTGGACAGGTGCCTTAGAGTACAAGCCTACAATCCCACACATGATGTTCCACCTCTAGAGGAAAAAATTTAAAAATTCTTTACTTTCGCAAGTTTGCAATGGCTTCAGGCAAAAACGGCATGATCATATCAATGCCATTTTCTGCCAAAGGAATGCAAACAGAATGACGCCACATTTGCGTTGACGGGGCGCTCGTCATCCCTGCTAAAAAGACAGCAGCACACACAAACACCACACCACGCAATAAACCAAAGACGCTACCTAAAATACGGTCTTCAGCACTGATGTTGGCCACTTCCAACATCTTTCTTAAAAGTGTTCCTAACAAGCCCACGGCAAATACGCACATGACAGCAATAATAATGGCTGCCAAAATGGTCTTCACGGCCGGTCCCAAACTGTCTAACGGGATTTTTGCGGCCAAATCAGGCGACCATTTAAGGGCAAAAACGATACCGACAACCCAGCCCACAATCGAGAGGATTTCACGAATCACACCTCGTGCAACCCCTACAATCGTTGAAAGGCCCAACACGATCACAATGGCCCAATCCAATTCAGTCATTTGTTATTTCCTTTGTTGAGCGGCACGGTTTTTAGCAATTTGCTCGGCAATAAAATCGTTCTTTTGACGCAAGGATTTTAATGCATCAGCAAGCGGATCTGCTGAGGAATTTGCCTTATTTTTTGTCGATTGTTTGGGAGATTTTGTAACAACCGGTTCAACTTTTTGAGGTTGTGCCACTGCGGGCTTCTTTTCTGGAGCGGGCTTGGGCTTACTTACCGATTGATTTACTTTAGGTTTTTGTGCAATCGGTGCCTTTGCTGTTTCAGCAGCAGCTTGTTTACTCACCGTTTTTAAAGTCGGTTGAGTTGATAATTTTTGGACTTGACCACCGGCTCGCTTCTCGGTTTGAACCGGCATATGCTGAACTTTCTGAGCATCCAAATACTGTGCGATCTTATCGGCTTGAGCACGCGTTGCAAAGGGGCCTAAACGGACACGCCAAATCGTCGCCGACTTCTTATGAACCTTCACAGAATAAACGGGTACGTTGGCTGCTTGATAGCGAGCCATTTCACGCATTGCACCGGGTTCACTGCTTGTTGCCAACACTTGAATGAAGAAATAGCTGTCAGAGGTTGCTGGCGTCGGCTGTTGCTCATTTTTAGGCTCAACCGTGTTTTTCGACGTTTGCTCGGGCTCAGTAACAATGGCTCGCTTATTGTCATCCACCACGTTGGGTTGAGAAAGATCTTTAAGAGCAACTTGATCGGCCGGCTGATTTGAAGTATCTGCGCTATTGACCGGGAACTCCAATCGACCAAACGGATTGCTGGGAATGGCCGGCAAACGGGTCTTGGCCTGTTGAGTCGTTTGAACATTGGGCTCGGAAAACAGCATCGGCAACGCAATCAAAAGCGTTGAGATAATAATTCCCCCTCCAATCAAACGGTGGCGAAGTTTCGTCTTTTGAATCATGAGCTTTGTCTCATGATCCTGCGAGACCAACTTCTGCGTTTGAGTCGGATCAGTTACCCCATACTCGGGCAAAGACTGAGGGTTTTTATCTTCCATGGGCCTTAATGCACAAAATGATTAAGCGTTGCGGTAACGGTAACAAAAGAACCAAAGACAATAATTTTGTCTTTTAAATCAGCCTCTTGTTGAGCAGCCTCCAACGCCATCTCAATAGTTTCAAACTCTTTGATTTTACCGTCTTTTACACCGGCTTCCAACATTGTCTTTTTCAACAATTCACAACTGGCACCACGAGGAGGCGGCAAAGAGGCAATGTACCATTGGTCAATTTGGTCTTGCATTAAAGCAATAACTTCACGCATGTCCTTATCGGCCAACATACCAAAAACTGCCAACGTTTTACCGCCCTTGGGCAGTTGCGAAACATTTTTGGCCAACACAACAGCGGCATGCGGATTATGGCCGACGTCCAAATACGTCAAAGGCTCATCCGCAACTTTTTGAAAGCGCGCCGTAATTTTCACTTCACGTAACCCTTGAGCAATTTGGCTCTCAGTCACGGGCAACAGGTCAAGCAACTCAGAGATGACTTGCAAGACTCCGGCTGCATTATCAATTTGATTAACGCCTTCTAAAGCCGGCAACGGCAACGTCCAGTTGACCTTAGCATTTTTAAAGGTCATCGCACCATCGGCGACAACAACATCAAAGTCTTTGGTTCGGGTCGTCAGCTTTGCACCCATAGTGAGCGCCACTTCAAAAAGCTTTAAGGGCGGATTGGGATCGGCGCAAACAGCAGGCTTATCCGCACGATAAATATGTGCCTTTTCCCAACCGATACTGTCTCGAGTATTGCCTAAGAAAGCCTCATGATCAACACCAATCGTTGTCACAATGGATGCCGTCGGTTCCAACGCATTGATTGCATCTAAACGACCGCCGAGGCCGATTTCCAAAATCACTACATCGGGCTGAGCTTTTTGGAAAGCCAACAAAATACGTTAAGCCCAGTCCTTCACGCTTGGCATCCACTTCTTTAAACGCTTCAACCAAAGCATCATCTTCGAGCTCAGCGCCGTTAACTCGACCTCGTTCATTAAAACGAAGCATATGAGGCGACGTATGCACAGCCGTCGTCAAACCCGCCGCACGATAAATCGACTCCAACATCGCACAAGTGCTGCCCTTACCATTGGTGCCACCGACCAAAATAACCGGGCAATCAAAACGAATGTTTAAAACATCGAGCATTCGTTTCATGCGACCCAATCCCAATTCGATCACAGTCTCGGGATGTTGGCTTTCGACAAAACTTAACCAATCTTGCAACGTTTGTTTTTGGCTCATTTTCTTCTTTCAAGCAAAATCGACCACACCCTATAAGCATGGTCGATTGGCGATAGATTCAAGGCAAATTACTCGGCGTTCGTGTAACGCTTTTTCATCAACAATGCAATCAATTCGGCAATGTTGGCACGCATTTCTCGGCGATCAACAATCATGTCAATGGCGCCCTTTTCCAAAAGGAATTCGGAGCGTTGGAATCCTTCGGGCAACTTTTCACGAACCGTTTGTTCGATCACACGGGGACCTGCAAAACCAACCAATGCCTTGGGCTCAGCAATCACGATGTCGCCCATAAAAGCAAAGCTTGCGGACACACCGCCCATCGTGGGATCGGTAAGAACCGAGATAAAGGGAAGATTTTCCTTGGCCAAACCGGCCACGGCCGCGGTCGTTTTTGCCATTTGCATCAAGGACAAAAGACCTTCTTGCATACGGGCGCCACCGGAAGCAGCAAAGCAAATAAAGGGACACTTCAAGCGCGTGGCTTCAGCTACACCGCGAACAAAACGCTCACCCACAGCAGAACCCATGGAACCGGCCATGAAGTTAAAATCAAAAGCGGCAACAACCACAGGCAAACCACGCAACGTCCCGTACTTCACAACCAATGCTTCCGTTTCCTTCGTCTTATCAATGGCTTGTTGGTGACGTTCAGGATAAGGTTTACTGTCGACAAAGTTCAACGGGTCAACGGCTCGAACTTCTTGTGCCAAATCAACTTGGTTTTTCGGATCAAGGAAATTTTCAACACGAACACGAGCACCGATACGCATATGATGACCGCACTTCGGGCACACCATCAAGGAGTCACGCAATTCTTCGGTATAGAGCACTTGCTCGCAACTCGGGCACTTCGTCCATAACCCTTCAGGAATCGTGCTGTCTTTTTTCTTTTCAGTTCGTTGATTTTCGCGCTTATTAATACGAGGCAACAAACGATCAATCCAACTCATTATCTTTCCTTTTCAATGGGCGCTAAGGCCTTTAAAACTTATCCATTATACCAACGGGATAGTCCCAAATTGTGGGACTGTAGAGCGGAATTTCATACTCTTTGGGATAGCGAACACCCACAAGATAAAGACCGCCTGCGGCAAAGGTGGGAGCTGCAATCGTGCGATCTCGAGCTTCAAGCACCTCTTTAAACCAATCGACGCTTTCGCGCCCGGTGCCTACGTAGACGAGACTACCCACAATATTGCGAACCATGTGATGCAAAAAGGCATTGGCCCGTAATCGAATCCCGATCATTCGACCCACGCGTTCAATACGTACCTCATGCATGACACGCACGGGACTCTTGGCTTGACATTCTGCGGCTCTGAAACTCGAAAAGTCATGTTCACCAATCAAGTAATCCGCTGCCGTTTGCATTAGTTTTTCATCAAGCGGTCGAAATTGCCACCCGACTTTACCTTCCATCAGCGGACTGCGAATGGGTGCATTCAAAATCCAATACTCGTAAATGCGCTCCGTCGCACTAAAGCGAGAGGAAAAGTCATCAGGAACCCACCGTGCCCACTTAACGGCAACCGTAGGTGGCAAGAACGTATTAACACCCCTCACCCACGCTGTTAACGGACGATCCACAGGTGGCTCAAAATCCACAATTTGATGCGTTGCGTGAACACCCGTATCGGTTCGTCCGGCACAGATCGTCGAAATCGGAGAAACGGCAAAGCGGCTTAACGCCGCTTCCAGTGTGGTTTGTACGGTTGGCACTTGCGGTTGGGTTTGCCAACCGCAAAATGCTTCACCGTTATATTCAATGCCTAAAGCAACACGCATTATTGTTACTTTCGAACTTGCTTCATCAAAACTTCAGCTACAGCCTTTTCTTCGGGTGTACCGTTTTTGATCACTTGTTGCAAAAGCTCAAAAGCCTCTCTCGTTGCTTCGATCGCAATGAAAGAACGAGCCATGTCTAAAGAATCTTTCATGCTTTGACCGCCCGATGCAGGAGCGTTTTGAGCTGAAGCAGGCTTAGCCTCTTCAACTTCAGCATCGCCTACCAAGTCAAAGATATTGGAACTATCTTTCGGGCGTTCAGTATTTACCGTTCTTTGCACGGGTTCAATAACTTCAACCGGCTTGACCTCTTCACGATGAACCGCCGTTTGTGGCCTCCTTCCTGC
>USIM01000020.1 GCA_900554675.1 uncultured Sutterella sp. | reverse complement strand
GGCTTTAAGCGTGGTTTTGATTTATATATCAAAGAAAACGACGGCAATGCGGTCACCTGTGACGACTTCTTAGCCGCCATGGGAAAAGCCAACTTGAAGGACTTAACGCAATTTAAGCGTTGGTACACGCAAGCCGGTACTCCGCACGTCAAGGTCGAGACGCAGTGGAATCGCAATAGTGCCACCTACACGGTAAAACTCACACAATCGTGCCCGGCAACCCCCGGTCAAGCCAATAAGGAACCTTTCCACATCCCCTTTGGCTTTGCACTTTTGAACCCCAAGGGCAACCCGATTCCGTTGCAGTTGCAAGCCGAAACGAGTCCGAAGGGCAACTCCCGCATTTTGGAATTGACCGAAACGGAATTTACTTGGACCTTTGTTGGCATTAAGGAAAAACCGGTACCGTCTTTGGCCCGCAATTTCTCGGCACCCATTGTTGTGGACTATGACTACACGAACGAAGAATTGGTCTTTTTAAGTCGCTTCGATAACGATGCCTTTAACCGTTGTGAAGCCATGGAAGCATTGTCACTTCGTTGCATCAATGAAATGGTGATGGATTATGAACGCGGTACGCGCATGGTAATTAATCCTCACTTCAAAAATGCTTTTGAAGCGATGTTAACCGACAAGCAAGCTTCGGCTGCGTTTAAGGCCATTGCCTTGACGTTACCGAGTGAGCGTCGTGTGGCTGAATCTCAGCCTTTGATTAATCCTTTGGCGATTCGTGCCGCAACGCGTGCGTTGCGTGACCAATTGGGTCGACTTTTCTCGCACGTCATCATGCGTGTCTTTGATGAAAACTTACCGAGCTCAACCTACTCGCCCAATCCGACCGATTCGGGTCGTCGCGCCTTGCGTGCGATTTGCTTTGAATTGCTCTTAGCCGGTGGCAACGCCAAGTCCCTTTTGCGTGCTCGTCAATCGTTTGAAACGAGCTCGAATTTGACCGAACGCTTGGATGCCTTGCGCATTATTGTCAATAGCGCTTCGCCCACCAAGTACGCATTGCTCGAAGCTGCTGAGGCCGAATGGCGCGATGAACCGCTTTTGATCAACAAGTGGTTTACGGTTCAAGCCACGGCCACCATCCCCATGGATGAATGCTCCATTAAGGATGTCGTGCAAAACCTTATAGAGCGCTATCCGGGTTACAACACGAATAACCCCAACAACGTCTATTCGTTGGTTTTAGCTTTCTGTCAAAACAATTTGGCCGAATTCCATCGTCCTGATAACGAAGGCTATAAACTTTGGGCAAGTGAAGTTTTGAAGCTTGACCGCATTAACCCGGCCATTGCTGCTCGTTTGGCTCGCTGCCTTGATGGCTGGCGTCGCTACACGCCCGAATGTGCCCGCTTAATGTTTGGTGCATTAAACTACGTTTATTCTCAACCGAATTTATCGAATAATCTTAAGGAAGTCGTGGGTAAGGCGCTTAACAACGCCTCTCACTAACACCACGAAAAGGAAAGACAAACCATGGCAAAAACTTTAGCCTTGTATTTACAAGAAATGCAAAATGAACACGGTGTGGATCCTAAGCTCACGGGGCTTATTGCTCACATCGCCGAAACGTGTAAAGACATCAGCTTTAAGGTGAGTTTAGGTGCATTGGCTGGCGTTTTAGGCTCCGCAGGTAGTGAAAACGTCCAAGGCGAAACGCAAAAGAAATTGGACATCATTGCCAATGACATCATGAGCCAAGCCTGCATGGAAAGCGGTTTTGTCAGCGCTGTGGCCAGTGAAGAAATGGACAACGCCCTTCAAGTGCCGGAAAACTGCGACATCGGCCCCTACTTGGTTTTGTTTGATCCGTTGGATGGCTCAAGCAACATCGACATCAATGTCTCGATCGGCACGATTTTCTCGATTTTGCCCGCCGGCACCCCGCACCGTGACGTCAAGGACGAAGAATTCTTGCAACCGGGTACGCAACAAAAAGCTGCCGGTTATGTGATCTACGGCCCGCAAACGCAATTGGTGATGACGTTGGGCTTCGGTACGACGGTCTTTACGTTGGATTCTTCCAAGAACGAATACTTCCAAACGATCGAAAAGGTTGAATTGGCTGCGCAAACGGCTGAATTTGCCATCAACTGCTCCAATATGCGTCATTGGGAAGCACCGGTTCAACGCTACGTTTCTGAAATGTTAGCCGGTACCACGGGTCCTCGCGGCAAGAATTTCAACATGCGTTGGATTGCCGCCATGGTGGCTGAAGTGCACCGCATCTTAAATCGTGGCGGTATCTTCATGTACCCGCGCGATAACCGTGATCCGAAGAAGGCCGGTAAGTTGCGCTTGATGTACGAAGCCAACCCGATGAGTTGGTTGATTGAAGAAGCCGGTGGTCGTGCCACGAATGGCTATGAACGCATTCGTGAAATCACGCCGACGGGTTTACACCAACGTGTGGCCGTGTTCTTGGGTTCTCAAGAAGAAGTTGACTTGGTCACCTCTTACCACGCTAAATAGTTATGGAATGGCTTGAGCTGATCGCCGATTGGATTTTAATTCCATTGATCATTGTCTACGGCTTTACCAGTTGGGCAAAGGACAATCCGAATAAAAGCATTTTCGGAAGTCTTGGCCAGGATAAATCCACCCCTAAACGAGACAAGGCCGATCAGCCAGCTGATTCTGAAAACAAATAACGCAAAACGCAACCGCTTGGGTTGCGTTTTTGTCAATAGACTTTATCTATTGAGTGTGCGTTCAAGTCCAATTGTGATTTGAAATCACGCTCTCTATACTGAATCGCAATCGAAATGATTGCAACTGTAGGACTATAGGGAGAAGTTATGTCCATTCATCAATCACTTGATGTGCGTGTTGCCGTTAACGAGGATAATCCCGCTCTTAAGCGCGATGAGGCCTTATGCGTTAACTGTGCAATGTGTCGTCAAGTCTGCGAAGACTATATCGGTGTGCATGGTCGATATGATCTCGAAAAAACGGGCGATCGTGCCATCTGCATTCACTGTGGCCAATGCATTAACGTCTGCCCCACGGGAAGCCTTTTTAGCCCGCTCGAATACCCCGATGTTCAAAAAGCAATCAACGACCCCGACACCATTGTCGTGATGTCCACCTCACCCGCCGTTCGCGCTGCTATTGCGGAAGCCTTTGGCCTGCCTGCGGGTAGCTTTGAGCAAGGTAAGATGGTTGGTCTTTTGCGTGCTTTGGGTGCTGACTATGTTTTGGACACGAACTTCGCTGCTGACTTAACCATTATGGAAGAAGCGAGCGAACTCATTGCCCGCTTGCAAGACAAGGATGCCACGTTGCCGCAATTTACGAGCTGCTGCCCGTCTTGGGTGAAGTATTGCGAAACGTTCTATCCTCACATGATCAAACACATCTCTTCGGCTAAGAGCCCCATCGGCATGCAAGGTCCGACCGTCAAGACCTATTTTGCAAAAGCCCAAGGGATTGATGCGAAGAAGATTGTTCATGTTGCCATTACCCCCTGCACGGCCAAGAAGTTCGAAATCCGTCGCGAAGAAATGTGCGCTGCCGGCAAATACTGGGGCGTAGACGGCATGCGTGACACGGACTTTGTGGTCACCACGCACGAATTGGGCTTATGGGCCCAAGCTCGTGGTATCCAATTTGATGCCATCGAAGAATCGCAATTTGACCGCTTGATGGGTGAAGGCTCCGGTGCCGGCGTGATTTTCGGTAATACGGGTGGCGTGATGGAAGCTGCTCTTCGTACGGCCTATGAATTTATCACCGGTGAAAAGGCTCCGGAAGTGCTCTTTGACTTAAAGCCCGTTCGTGGTTTAAAGAACGTCAAAGAAGCAAGCCTTGATGTTGCCGGTACCACGGTGAATGTGGCCGTGATCTACGGTACGGCCGCTGCCGGTCAATTCATTGAATCCTTAAAGACGGCTGCCAAGCCCTACCATATGGTCGAAGTGATGACCTGCCCGGGCGGCTGCATCAGCGGTGGCGGTCAACCCAAACTCAATTGGGGTCAAGAAGATCAAACGCGTCAATTACGTATTGACGCCCTTTACAAACGCGATGAAAGTTTGCCTGTTCAAAAGCGCACGAGTCATGAAAATGAAGAAATCAAAGCGCTTTATGAAACCTTCTACGGCAAGCCTTTGTCGGAATTGGCTGAAAAAATGTTACACACTCACTACACCGATCGTAGTGGGGATTTAGGAGAAAAAAAGATGAAGTATATCTGTAAGGTCTGCGGTTACGTTCACGAATGTGATGGCGAATTGCCCAAGGACATCATTTGCCCGCTCTGTAAGAAGGGTTATGAAGCTTTTGAACCCGTGGTTGAAAAGTGCGAATGCAACGGCAAGTTGGCCGGCTCCAAGACGGAAAAGAACTTGATGACCTGCTTTGCCGGTGAATCTCAAGCTCGCAACAAGTACACGTACTTCGCAGAAGTGGCCAAGCGTGAAGGCTATGAACAAATCGCTGCCATTTTCTTACAAACCGCTCGCAACGAGCAAGAACATGCCCGCTTGTGGTGTGAAGCTTTGGGTTGGATTGGCGACACGTCCAAGAACTTGGGCGCTGCCGCTGATGGCGAAAATTATGAATGGACGGACATGTACGCAACGTTTGCTAAGGAAGCCGAAGAAGAAGGCTTCATGGACTTGGCTGCCAAGTTCCGTGCTGTCGGCGCCATCGAAAAGGCTCACGAAGAACGCTATCGCAAGCTCTTGAAGAACGTTGAAATGCAACAAGTGTTTGCTAAGGCCGAACAAACGATGTGGGAATGCCGTATTTGCGGTCACCTCGTCATGGGCCCGAAGGCTCCTGAAGCCTGCCCGGTTTGCGGCTACGCTCAAAGCTTCTTTGAAGTGCGTGCAGAGAACTACTAATCCTGCGTTGATTAGTTAAACCAAAGGATGGTTAATCGTGGGGGCGGTTACCATCCTTAAATTTTTGTTTCAGCACTTTCTTTTCGTCCGATTTCGAGTAAAATTACCCATCTCTAGTTTGCGGATGTAGCTCAATGGTAGAGCAGAGGCTTCCCAAGCCTATGACGGGGGTTCGATTCCCCTCATCCGCTCCATGACGATTCTGTATACTCAGCGGACGAATTGTCCGTTTTTTTGTTTCTGCAAAATGTCTGAAAAGAAAATCCTCACTCCTGAAGAAATTGAAGTGCTCAAGAAGCGCCACATTCGCAGCTTCACGTTGCGTCGCGGCCATATCAGTCAAGCCCAAAAGCGTTCCTTAGAAGAACTCTTGCCGCGCTTTGCACTCAACTACGAAGAAAAGTTGATTAATCCCGAAGCCATTTTCGGCCGTAAAGCCCCCTTGGTGCTTGAAATCGGTTGTGGCATGGGGGAGACGACGGCAGCTATTGCTCAAGCCCACCCTGAAGTCGACTTTATCGGTTGTGAAGTTTTCTCTGCCGGTGTCGGTGCGTTGGCCATTCGCTTAGACGAAATGCAATTAACGAACGTTCGCATCATTCAACACGATGCCGTGGAAGTGGTGAAAAACATGTTGGCCGAAGAAATGCTCGACGGCATTCACATTTACTTCCCCGATCCTTGGCGCAAGGCTCGTCACCATAAGCGCCGTTTAGTTGCTCAACCCTTCATTCATGAATTGGTCAAACATTTGCGTGTGGGCGGTTATATCCACTGCGCCACGGACTGGGAAAACTACTCTGAGCAAATGTTTGAAGTGTTAAGCCAAGAGCCGTTATTAAAGAACATGCACGATGGCTTTTCTCCGGTGATGGCTAACCCCATCACGGAACGTCCGATGACCAAATTCCACGCCCGCGGTGAACGTTTGGGCCATGGCGTTTGGGACTTGGTCTACGAACGCATCTAACGAAGTGAGTTTTCGATGGATCTCTTCTATCAAATCAAAGCTTTCATCCTCGGGATTGTTGAAGGTTTGACCGAATTCTTACCGATTTCGTCAACCGGTCACTTGATCATTGCGGGCGACCTTCTTAATTTCACGGGCCCCGAAGTCAACACCTTTAATATCGCCATTCAAGCGGGCGCCATTTTTGCCGTTTGTTGGTTCTATCGCCAACGCTTGTGGCAAGTGGCAACGGGACTATTCACGCAAAAAAAAGAACAACGCCTGGTCATTAACTTGATCGTTGCGTTTTTACCGGCCGCCATTTTAGGTGTGATTTTTGCCGATCTCATTGAAGAGCTTCTCTTTAATGCCATTTCCGTTGCCGTCGCTTTGGTTTTAGGTGGTTTCATCATCTTCTGGGTAGAAAACGCTCACGCCAAGCGCAACTACTCCCCTCGCGTTCCGAACATGGATGACATGACGGTGAAAGACGCGTTCTTAGTCGGTTGCATGCAATGCATTGCCATGATTCCTGGAACGAGTCGCTCAGGCGCCACCATTATCGGCGGTTTGGTTTTGGGTTTATCTCGAAAGGCTGCAACGGAGTTTTCTTTCTTCCTTGCTATCCCGACGATTTTCGGTGCAACGGTTTACTCATTAGCGAAGACCTTCTTGCGCGTGTCTGAACAACAAACCTTTGTTTGGACCACGGACATGACCATTGGCTTTATTGTGGGTTTTGTTGTCTCTTTTGTGAGCGCATTGGTTGTCGTGAAATGGTTGTTGCGTTACGTCTCCAGTAACGACTTTAAGTCCTTCGGTTGGTACCGCATCATCTTTGGCATCATTATTTTGGTGACCTATTACACGGGCCTTGTCGCGTGGTAAAACAAAACGAATTTGTCAAGAACTTTGATAGAAACCGTGCGCCGCAAACCTCTCATTTAATGAGGGGATAAGGCGCACATTCTTTTGCATCGTGCAGTAAGATTGCCTTATGCGCACCAAGACCTCTTCCTTCGTTGTCGAACTCCCGCTTCGTGTGAACGATCAGCAGAATCGTTTCCTCGAACAGGCCTTTGAGTTCGGACGCACGCTCTACAATGCGACGCTCGGGACTGCTCTCGGGCGTCTTCAGCGCATGCGTGAAACGAAGGAGTGGCGTGAGGCGAGGGACATGACCAAAGGTCGGGATCGTACGAAGGCTTTCAATGCGATTCACAAGTCCTTTGGTCTGACTGAGTTCGGCTTGGTGACTATCGCCAACGATCATCGCAAAGCGAGCGGCCGAAACGATATCGGGGCCCACGAGGCGCAGAACATCGGCAAGACGGTTTGGAAGGCTCTGAAGGGGCACCTGTTCAAGAAAGCCGGTAGGCCTCGCTTCAAGTCCTTCAAGCGTGGACTCAATTCCATCGAAGGCTCGAACAATCAGGAAATCATGTACAAACCCAAGCTTGGGGCCATTGTTTGGCGCAAACACGTCATCCAGTACATGAAGTCCGATACCGACTACATGAAAGAGGCGCTTGCCTCGGACCGCAAAGTGAAATACTGCCGAATCGTGCGCAGGTCGCTTAACGGCGTCAAGCGTTGGTTTGTGCAACTCGTGGTCGAAGGGCTCCCACCTGTTCGAAAGGTCTACGCGCCCCAATGCGAGGAGGTGGGCATCGATCCGGGGCCGAGTCGCATTGCTTATTTCCATGAACATCATGCGGCCATTGCTGAGGTTGCACCTCACGTGGATATGAAGGAGCCGCAAATTCGCCGTCTGCAACGCAAGATCGACCGTTCAAGACGGGCGAACAATCCCGACAACTACAACCCCGACGGAACCGTAAAGAAAGGTTCGTCGGTTTGGCACACCAGCAATCGCGGGCGCAGAATGGCTGCTAAACTTGCCAACCATCACCGGTGTTTGGCGGCTACCCGCAAACGCGACCACGGCAAGCTTGTGAACGATCTGCTGCAAATCGGCGGCACGATCAAGATTGAAAAGAACAGTTATAGATCCTATCAACGCAATTACGGACGTTCGACGAATCGGACAGGCATGGGTGAGTTTGTAGAGCATCTCAAACGCAAGGCTGAAAGCGCCGGCTGTGAGGTCATCGAACTCAATGCCTATGAGCTGAAGATGTCGCAATACGATCCGCCGACGAATACGTACCGTAAGAAGCCGTTGAAGGAGAGATGGCATCGTTGGGGAAACACCAACACGCTCGTTCAACGAGATGTCATGAGCGCATTCCTAGCGTGCCATGTGACTGAAAACGGACACGACCGAGCCCTTCTCCTGAAGAAGTGGACGACTGCGGAAGCACTGTTGAGCGGCAGCGGTCTGTGTCGTCACGAACCTTGTAACGACCCCGTAATGTCGAAAGACGCTTCGGGGCTCACGAAGCCGAATTGTGAAAGCAAACCGGAACGGGGAAGAGGTCTGCCGCAAACACTTTGTTCAGATGTGTGACGTTCAGGCGGCCTTGCCCCCTGGAAGAGCCCTCTGAAGGCCAAAGTGAATCCTCTGTCTTCAGACAGGGGAGCTTCAAGGGAAAAATTGTTGCAATTACAGCCATTTTTCCCATTGTTTTTTTGTGCGATTTGAGCCAAAATTAGTCTTGTCCCTATAAGTGATAAGTTGCTTTAAGATTCCTTGTTCCAATGCTTAAACACTTAGGTTACTGGTCTTGGGGCCGGTGGTGCGGAGGCACGTGATGCTTCCCCGAAACCCGCTTCAGAGGTGACCGCTCTTGATTCTTCGGACTCAGGATGCAAGGCAACCCTTATGGGGACTTCTCTTTTTTCAAAGCGTGATTCATGTCGAAATTCTGGCTGATGAAATCGGAGCCTTCCGAGTGCTCCGTACAAAGCGTTCTGCAAATGCCTCAACACCGTGTTCCTTGGTTTGGCATTCGAAACTACCAAGCAAGAAACTTTATGCGAGATGAGATGCAGGTGGGCGATCGTGTCTTTTTCTACCACTCCTCTTGCAAAGAACCCGGTATCGTTGGTTTAGCTCACGTGGCCACTTCTGTTCATCCGGACGAAACACAATTTGATCCCCAAAATGACTACTACGATCCCAAATCCACGCGAGAAAATCCCCGTTGGGTTTGCGTCGATATCGAAGTCGATCAAGAAGTTTCTCTAATTGGTATCAATGAGCTTCGCCAACACGAAGAACTCAAAGAGATGAAAGTGCTTCAAAAAGGCAATCGTCTCTCCATTACGCCCGTCACCGAAGACGAATACACGTTTATTCTCAATCACCTTGTAAAGGCCATCTAAAATGGAAGTCACTACCCTTATCCTGCTTGCCGCCTTGGGCTGCTGTACCGGCTTTTTAGCCGGTTTATTAGGTATTGGGGGCGGGATGGTATTAACCCCGTTTTTAACCATGATTTTGGCTGGTGGCGTTGTTCCCGATGAGGTTGGGGTTCACGTTGCCATTGCAACGAGTTTGGCCACCATTGTTTTTACCTCAGCTTCGAGCGTACGCGCCCACAATGCGCACGGTGCTGTTCTTTGGAAGGTGGTGATGGCTGGTGCCCCGGGGATTCTTCTCGGTGCGTTGATCGGGGCTCAGATTTCCGGCATGTTGTCTAACTTTGCCATCTCATTGCTCTTTGGCTGCTTTGTGATGTATTCAGCCTTGAGAATGTTTTTCGGTAAGAAAACCGTCAGTACCCGTCAATTACCCGGTAATTTAGGTATTACGGCGGCCGGCACTGTTGTTGGCGCCGTATCCTCTTTAGTGGGTGCCGGCGGTGGCTTTATTTCCGTGCCGCTCATGACCTCTTGCAATGTCCCGATTCACAAAGCCGTGGGAACATCTGCCGCGTTGGGCTTCCCGATTGCCTTTGCGGGCACCACCGCTTACATCATTAGCGGTTGGAACGTTCCCGGAATGCCGGAATATTCCTTGGGCTTTTTGTACTTACCTGCCCTTTTCTCCGTAGCGGCTTGTAGCGTTTTAACGGCCCCGTTGGGTGCGAAGATG
>USIM01000019.1 GCA_900554675.1 uncultured Sutterella sp. | reverse complement strand
GTACATTGGCCGCAGTGGTTTGAACAGTATCGATAAACTTCGATTGAATATCGGCCTTGACGTGAGCCTTATAGCCGTAATAGGACTGTCCCGCTTTTTTGGTCCACCGAGCGTCAATATCTTTCTGACATTTCTTCCTGGGTTTATCCTTCCATAACTCCTTGCCCCTGCCTTGTTTGATCAACTTATTTTCTTCCCGTGAGTTTCTCTGCTTAGGGGCAATGACAAAACTGGCATCAATCATTTTGCCTTGTTGACAGATGAGTTGCTGCTCAAGCAGTCGTTTGTGAAACTCATCGAAAAGCTTTTGCATTAAACCCAATTCAGTAAAGCGCTCCCTATAAAGCCAGATCGTATTCCGATCTGGAACGTCTGTGGGCTCGCAGATGCCTAAAAATCGTTGAAAACTCCATCGATCCAAGATCATGTATTCCGTCTGTGGATCGCTTAACCCATACAGTCTTTGAAGAAAAAGCACCTTGAACATAAACACCGGATCCTTGCTCGGTCGGCCAACACGGTCGCGTAGGCTTGTATTGGGCTTATACTGTTTGATAGTTGATTCAATGATTGGACGGAATGTTTCAAAATCGATGTACGTCTGCAAAACTTCGAGCGGATCACCAAGGTCGCTTAGGGCTTGAGAAAATGAAATATCTGCAAAAAGGTCTTGTTGAATGCTGGGGGTTTGATAAAATGTAGCCATATGGATTCTTTTGGTGGTTGTTATGTTGCAATTTCAATTTTAACCAATTGAATCCATTCTGTTTTTATGGCTACGAATTTTTAGAAGCCCCCTTATGACTTGGCCCACTCAGATTATTAAGATTGTTCTATTAACGGTCATCGTCCATATCGGATGCGTGACCAATCGTGTTACCTGCTCACTTGATGCGTTACACGAACAGGCCTCTGCGCTCGAAGTGGGCATTATGATGGCGCTTTTTGCCTTTGTTCCGGCCTTATTTGCCATTCGGTGCGGTCAATGGATCGATAACATTGGGCCGAAGAAACCCATCCTTTATGGCGTATTGACCTCAGCCGTTGCATCCACTATTCCCTCTGTTTTGCCAACGAGCGTCTATGGCTTGTGGCCTTTGTACCTTGCTTGCATTATTAATGGCGTGGGTCTGATGCTATTGGCGATGGCCATTCAACAATTAATCGGGTATCTATCTAACGATCGTAACCGCACAACGCACTTCGCCATTTTGGCGATGGGCTTTTCAGCGGCCGGTTTCACCGCTCCGATTATTGGTGGCTACTTCATTGACTACATTAGCTACCGTAGCGCTTATGTCTTTGCGCTCTCGACGGCCTTAACAGGTTTATGCATTTTCCTTTTCGCGGTCAGAAAGCTCTTACCGGATGCGTGGAGCAATAAAAAGCCTCCCCGTCGCAAAGGCAACTTTGAATTAATGCGCATTCCTCACGTCAGAAACGTCCTGATTGTGAGTTCCTTCATGTCCATGGCTTGGGATTTACAGAACTTCATGATCCCGATTTATGGAACGTCCATCGGATTGAGTGCAACACAAATCGGTTGGATTTTGGGCTTTTTCGCTTCGGCCACCTTTGTCGTTCGACTCTTTATGCCTTGGATTGCCAAGCATTTGACGGAATGGCAAACACTCACCTTTGCCTTTAGCTTTGGCGCTTTGAGCTACTTCCTCTTCCCGCTTTTTGATGACTTCTACACACTTTGTGCCGTGGCGTTTCTCTTAGGTTTAGCACTCGGGTCTTCGCAACCCAATGTGATGTCGCTCCTTCATACCCAATCGCCCGAAGGCCGTGTAGGTGAAGCATTGGGATTGCGCACAATGCTCATTAATGTCTGTCACACCACATTACCGATTTTATTTGGTGCAGCAGGGACTGTGATTGGTGCGGGTGCCGTACTAATGAGCGTGGCAAGCCTCATGGGAGGCGTCGCTTGGTTTACGACGCGCTGCCAAAAGGTCTCAAAAGTGGTTTCGATGGAAGAAAAAGGTTAACTATTCTTCTATGATCGTGATGGTGGGTTCCGGTGTTTCTTCATGGAAATCCACCTCTACCGTCTCACCCAACACCTTCTTTAAGTGTTTCTTGAGTTTTTCCAACGTGCTCTTTTCAATGGGCGCAAGCGCTTGAGCATTGACTTCAAGAACTAATCCTTGAGGCTTTCTCACAAAGCGTGCTTCTTTGACTAAAGAGCGATGCGTACGATCCAAATTTTCTGCCAAGAAAAGCGAAAGACCGGCCATCTTTTCAGCTTGTGTCACCACGGAGCCTTCGAGGAACTGGGGTAAAGTCGATGACGGTCGTCCGTGCATAAAGACCATGCGCGCCATCACCAAAATTTCATGTTCAGTGAACCCCAAAAGAGAGCTGTGGCGCACTAAGTAGGCCCCATGCTCATGATGGCGATCGTAACCGATATCGATACCGATGTCGTGCATGCGTGCCGCATAACCCAAGAGCTCTTCTAAACCCTCTTGAGCGACACACAATTTTTCTTCAATGGCTGAAGCGTAGATACCCAATGCCAATTGCTTTAAGTGTTTGGCGTGTGGCTTTTGATAGTGATGACATTTTGCTATGCGCTTCACGCTCTTGCGACGCCAATAGTTTTCTTTCTGGCCTTCTTTGGGATAGTGACGTTCAATGTAATCGACCACTTGACCGTCTTGAAGGTTGCTGGCGGTCACAATGACGCTCTCAAGCTTTAAAGCCTTTAATAATTGCACCAAAATGGCCGCACCACCAACAATCACTTCAGCTCGAGCGGGACTCAATCCAGCTTGGGTGCGGCGTTGCGCCATGGTCATTTGACATAAAGATTTAGCTGCACTTTCTAAGTCTGCCAACGGCAAAATGACCCCTTCAGCACACACTTCTAAGGGATTCGTCGCTGCTCGTTGTGATTGGGCAAAAGCCATTAACGCCTGCGCCGTTCCACTGCTGGCAACAGCAGCTCGATAATCGACAGCTTTAATGTCAGCCAAGGCATATTGCATCTTTCGCAAGGCCAAAGCTTGCATCTTTTCAAAAACGGTTGCGCTCACCTTCCCCGTCTTGGTTTGGGTAAAAGCGTCTGTCACCATCACGCAACCGACATTTAGGCTTTCAAGCACTTCGATGTCACTGCGAGAAGACACCGAGAGCTCGGTACTCCCACCACCGATATCGATAAAAAGGAAAGCGTCTTTCGTTTTGGGGAAGGCATCCCAAATCCCCACGCGAATCAAGCGAGCCTCTTCCTCACCGGAAATAACACTTAAGTCCATACCGGTTTTGGCTTTGACTTCATCAACAAAGGCTTGACTATTTTTGGCAATGCGAAGCGCAGCCGTCCCAACGGCCACGATTTCCTTTACACCGAAAGACTCACAAACCTTCACAAACTCATTTAGGCACGTGAGCGCACGAGTCATGGCTTGAGGTTGAAGCTCTTTCGTTTCAAAGGCCTTCTCCCCTAAACGAACCATGCTTTTGACGCGATCAAGAATCGTCACACGACCGCGAACATCAAATTCCACAATCGTTAAACGCGACGAGTTACTGCCCAAGTCCACAAATCCCACACGTTTAACAGTCGGATTGGGACGAACAAAACCTGTCGTTTCAAGCTGCTCATCTTTTAAATCGGTATAAGCTTTCTGCGTCATAACCACTGACCTTTTTTCCTTAATAGAGGTGCTTTGTATGGTGCGTTGCACTTTGAGAATCAATACGCTTATTGGTTCTGATGGAACGCAAGCGAGTGTACGTCCCATCGGCATTCATCTGCCAGGCTTGTTCCGTATCGTTTAATTGCAACTGCAAGATACGTTCGATGATGTTTTTACGAATCTTGACGCTTGAGATCGGTGCCAGCACTTCAATACGGCCGTTGAGGTTACGGTTCATCATATCGGCACTACCGATGTACATTTGCTCGTCACCGTTGTGGTTAAACCAATACACACGAGCGTGCTCAAGGTAACGGCCCACAATGGAGCGAACGGTAATATTTTCCGACAAACCAGGAACCCCGGGACGCAAACAACAAATACCGCGCACCAAGCATTCAATCTTCACGCCGGCCAACGATGCGCGATAAAGCTCAGCGATGATGCCGCCATCAACCAATTGGTTGCACTTCAAAATAATGTGACCATTGCCGTGCTCTTGATTCAAACGAATTTCGTCGTCAATTAATTTCATCAAAGACGGACGCAACGTATTGGGCGAGACCAAAATCTTGCGATAGGCATCGACTCGACCGCAACCGGTCATCACGTTAAACAAATCGGTGACATCAGCGCAGATATCTTCATCGTCAGTCAAAATGCCCAAGTCCGTGTAAATCTTGGCTGAAGACGCATTGTAGTTACCGGTTGCCACGTGAACATAACGACGAATGCCATCGGCCTCGCGACGCACAACCAAGCAAAGTTTGGCGTGGATCTTTAAACCCACAAAACCGTAGACCACATTGACGCCTGCGCGTTCCAACTCTTCAGCCCAGTTGATGTTGCGCTCTTCGTCAAAGCGAGCCTTTAATTCCACCACGGCCGTTACTTGCTTGCCACGACGGCGGGCTTCTAACAAACTGCGAATAACGGGCGAGTCGCTACCGCAACGATAAAGCGTTTGTTTAATGGCCACGACCTTCGGGTCACGTGCAGCTTGTTCAATGAAGTTGAGCACCCCTTGGAAGCGATCGTACGGGTGATACATCACGATGTCTTGCTTGCGAATAGCGGCAAAACAGTCGTTTTCCATATCCAACTCTTTCACAAGTTTTGTGCGATCAGGCTTATATTGCAACTTCGGTCGATCAATGCAACCGAGCCCCATAAAGGCAGAAAATGCCAAAGGAATCTTTTGCTTATAGACTTGATGGGGTTTGACATCCAAATATTCGATCAAAAGGTCAGCCAAACGAACCGGAATTCCGCGCCCCATTTCAACGCGGATGATGTCACCGAAGCGACGTTGGTCCACGTAGTCGCGGACAGCTGCCAACAAGTCATCGGCTTCGTCTTCTTCGATTTCCACGTCGGTATTACGCGTAACTCGGAATTGACCCACCGCTTTAACATTAAAGCCCGGGAAGAGTCGATGCATACGCTCTTCAACCAAATCTTCAATCAAAACAACATCGACTTCGGTATAGCCCGGATCAAAACTCAAATCAGGATGAATTTCTTCCTTGCCGTGCGGCAAGAAAAGGAATCGCGGTAAGTTATCCGGACACTTCAAGCGTGCATGACGAACATCCTTGGGATTTTTCGCATCCACCAATTCCATGATGAAGTTAATGCTCAAGTTGGAAACGAGCGGGAAGGGGTGCCCGGAGTCAATCACTTGTGGCGTTAAGACCGGATAGATATCGCTATCGTAAAACGCATCCAACGCTTGACGCTTTTTCTCGGCAAGGTCTGCGTATTTGACGATACGAATCGCCTTTTTTTCCAGGGCCGGCACAATTTGTTTTTTCCAAACAAGCTCGGCTTCATCGCAAATTTCACGCACGCGACGACCGATTTCTGAGAATTGACGGCGAGGAGAAAGTTTATCAGCGCCCGTTGGGTCCGCACCGCTTTGCACTTGCTTCCAAACGTTGGCTACGCGCACCATGAAAAATTCATCGAGATTGTTATAAAAAATCGACAAGAATTTCACACGTTCCAAAAGCGGAACAGTTGCGTCTTTGGCTTGCTCTAAAACCTTGCTGTCAAAATCAATCCAATTGATTTCACGATTTAAGTAGTAGGCAGGATCGGTCACATCCACGGGCTTTGCGCTCGAAGACACATTGACACTTTTGACTGTTTTGGCGGGCTTGGCAGAAGAGGAGGTCTTCGTGCGACGCACTACCGGCTTTTTAGCGGCTCGTGCAGGAGCTTTCACCTCGTCTTTTTTGACCGGTTCTTCACTCACAACTAACTTAATCTCTGCATTTTCGGCGGGCATAAGAGTTCCTTACTTAACAAGTACTTTAAGTGCACATTGTGACCTAACAATATGACAATCAGATGACACTTTCACTATTACTTTTACTTTAACACTATCGGTTTGATTTTTTGACGCCAAAGTAAGCAAAAGCCCCGAAAATCTTCGAGGCTCTTGTCAAAAAACAATCACTTTAAACCAAAAACAGCGGCTAACTCATCGGTATTGAGATTTTCGTCAAAGGGAATGAACTCACCTTTGGCATTTTTAAAGACCCCGTAAGGCACAGCTCGACAACCACTTCGACGGTGCAATTTGGTGTTGGTCCAAACCTTTTGGCGAACATCCATCGGCAACTTCGTAATGTCATATTGAAGGCCACGGAAGTTGGGATCGCGGAAGTGCACGTGATGTTCTTCAAGTTTTGCAAACGGATCTTTTGCCGTCAAAATGACGGTGGCTTGTGGGTCCGAGTGCGGATTCATAAAAGCAATCGGGAAAAACGTGATTTGAACACGATCCAACAAGGGACGCAAACGATCCATCAAACGAATGCAATCGGGACATTGCGTATCAAAAATAACATAGGCTTTGGGGCTGCCGGTGGGAGCAGGATTAGTAAATCCAGTACCGTCTTTTTCTAAAGACTCGTACATTTTTTTGCCGTCCCAAATCGGAGGGACTACAGCGGGCTTGGCTTGGGCAACACCCGCAGCCAGCAAACCGACCAAACCGGTCAAGAGGGCTTCTCGGCGATTGATTGACATTCGTTTTCCTTATTCTCTTGTTGGTTAAAACATCGCTTTTTCAATCTTACCGCCTAAGGCCATCGAAATGGCTAAAAGTTAACATTTTTAAGCGATTTTCTCCCACTTTCCTTTGTTAGAATATGGGGGTTAAAAATTTCGAAAAGTCGTACCCGAGATTGCTCGGAGCTTATACCTTATGGCTGCAATATTGAGAATTTTGATTGTTGAAAATGACGCTCATATCCGTGATCGCATGGAGCGCGTCATTGGTGCTGAAACAGACATTCGCATCATCGGCACTGCTGAAACAAAATCGGCCGCTAAAAAACTTATTAACACCTATCCCTTTGAGACGCTTGTCATTGATTTGACCCTGCCCGATGGTTTTGGTCTTGAAATTGTCTCTTGGGTCAATGAAAAATACCCTGAGAGCGACGTGTTGATTCTGGCCAATAGCGAAGACGATCCCCACATTGTTAGCGCCATCGAAGCCGGTGCAACGGGTTACGTTTTAAAGTCAGCCATTGAATCTGACCTCATTAATGCCGTACGCCTATTGCAAGCAGGTGGCTCTCCCGTGAGTCCCAATGTGGCCAAAAGTGTTTTGCGGGCACTGTGCACCAATTCCACTGTTGTGACTGAAAAAGTACCAACAGCCGTACCGCATCCCCTTTCTGAGCGCGAAACCGAAATTTTGCGCCTCTTAGCCAAAGGCATGAGTTTTAATGAAATCGGCAATATTTTGGCGATTTCTCCTCATACGGTCACGGCGCACATCAAAAAGATTTACCGAAAGCTTCAAGTTCATTCTCGTGGCGAAGCCGTTTACGAAGCCGCTCAAATGGGCATCATTCCTTAAATTGCATTATGGCTAATTGGTTAACCTTTCTTCTTTGTGTGAGCTCGGTAGCGATCACCTTTGCGATTACCACGGTTTTAGCCCACCGTACACATCCTCACGCCCGTCATGAACGCGTGTTAGGTTTGGGTTTTGCGGTTGCGCTCGTCACCCTTTGTGCTTGGATTGCTTCTAACCTTCTGTCGCCTCTGACGGTCTTAACGCAAGGCGTTTTAACCGTAACGACCGTTCTCATTTGTGTTGGTTACGCCTACATCGTTTTAGAGTCGCGCTCCATTTTGCGCTATGCAGGTGTGGGTTTGGCAGCTCTCCTTTGGATTGGGGCTTTAGCCAGTGATGCATTCTCAACCTCCAACTACCTTCCTTGGGCAACGTCTTTGGTTGGAGTCACGGCAAGCATTAACTTCTTGGGTCACTTGTTGCGTGCGCGCGTCAACAAAGCGCTTTTACGAGCTCCAAAAGAAGCTCGTTTGAGAGCACCCAACGTGCAAGAAAAAGAGTTGGCCTATCACGGCGTGCGATTGTTTCTAGATAACCCCGCTCTTACCCAATCCGTTGATGGACAGAAAGTTTTAGAAGGTCTTTCAATTTCTTGCGATGATCTTCCGGCGCTGATTTCTCGCTTGATGAAAGATTTCGCCGGCGACATTCCTCTTGAAGAAAATGTCTCAGACATCACGATTAAAAAGACGTATTTTTTAAGTGCCCTTTACCCCTTGATTGCTATTTGGGCTCATGTCTTCAATGAAACGCGACCGATCGTGAAATCCTACCGCTACCATTTATCATTTGATGCAGAAAATATATGGTTGGATATCGACGGACAAACAAAAGAAACGACTGCATTCGATGTTCGTGCATTAAAGAAATACATCTACGATCAAAGTGCGGACCTTGTTGATGTTGAACTCAAAGACAAAGAACTTCATGTTCGCATCGGGTACCGACTCCCCTATTAAAAAAAACACACACGAAAGGAAATTATGACTGCAAAATCCCTCTTTGCGGCCTCTTTAGGTTGCATCCTCACGGCAATCTCTGCTCAAGCATTTCCAGAGAAGGCTTGGCCTGAGGCTAAAGAAATTCGTTTGGTGGTGCCTTTTCCTGCCGGTGGCGGAGCCGATACATTGGCACGCATCATTGCACCGGAATTGAGCTCACGGCTCGGTCAAACCGTCATTGTTGAAAATATTGCGGGCGCAGGCGGCAGTCTCGGTACCGAACAAGCTTCTCGGGCAAAAAACGATGGCTACACCCTGCTTTATGTCACCAACGGTACACTTGGCACCAACCCAGCGCTTTACCCCCACGTTGGCTACGATCCGCTCAAAGACTTTGCTCCCGTTGCCCGTTTAACCGAAATTGCCATGGTAATGAGCGTTAATCCCAAGCGCCACAGCGAGACGTCTTTGAAAGACTTTTTAAATAAAGCCAAGGCAAGTTCTCTGCCTTTTACCTTCTCGTCTGCCGGCAACGGCACAACGAGTCATTTGGCGGGCGTCATGCTCGCCTCGGGCGAAGCAAGGCTCCCCTTGCCGCGCAGACGGACTTCGACAAAAACCAGTTCGTCCCCGTCCCAGCAGACAAGATCCAGTTCATACGAACCGCTGCGCCAATTGCGGGCGAGTATCCGCATCCCGGCCTTTTTCAGCCAATCCGCGGCGGCATCCTCTCCGGCGCGCCCCTTTTCCTGCCGCAAGGTCACAAAAGCGAGCCCTGCCGCGCCGTCTGCTGTTCGGGCAAAACGCCCCGGAACGTCTTCCGGTGCATGGGGCACGGCCCAAGCTCGCGCAGGGCGGCAAAATGCTCTTTGGAGCCGTAGCCCTTGTGCTTGGCAAAACCATAGCCGGGATAGCGGTGGTCGAGCTTATCCATGAGCATGTCACGGAATGTTTTGGCGATGATGGACGCCGCCGAAATGACCGGGACCAGCGCGTCGCCGTCCACAATGGATTTCTGGCGCGGGGACGATGGCCAGCACGCCGCGCGCTGCCGGAACAGCGGCTCGGGGATCGTCTGGTTGCCGTCGATGAGCAACCCTTTGGGCCGGACTTTCAACACGCTGGCGGCGTGGCACATGGCCTTGAGCGTCGCCTGCAAAATATTAATGCGATCGATTTCGGGAGGCCAGACGACGCCAAGCCCCCAAGCCAGCGCCACAGCCCCGATCTCGGCGGCCAGACCGTCCCGGCGGGTAGGCGACAACACCTTGGAGTCCGCAAGGCCGGGAATAACCGCGCCTTCGGGCAAAATCACCGCCGCCGCAACCACGGGACCGGCAAGGCAGCCCCGCCCGGCTTCATCGATCCCGGCAACCGCCGAAACGGGTATGCCGGGGAACCAGTCGCCCGGCTTCGCGGAAGGGCACAGAAGCAGCTCTTCCTGCACGGATACGGATTTTTTGCGGCCAGCCATACACTCTCCGTAACAAAAGACCAAAAAGGGAAAAAGGGATCTTTGCAGGAAAGATCCCT
>USIM01000018.1 GCA_900554675.1 uncultured Sutterella sp. | reverse complement strand
GATATAAATATTTTGATTAATTTCTAGGAGATTGAAAATGAAGCGACGCAATTTTTTGCACCTTGCAACCGGGGCTTCCTCAGCAGCCCTTTTACACGTATCGAGTACTGGTTTGGCGCAAACGTCTTACAGTACTCCAAGCGATTCCCCGTCACGCATTCTGATTGTTTACTACTCTCGTAAAGGGGAAAACTATGCGCCTGGTGGCGTTCAAAACCTCGCTATTGGTCATACCGCTCGAATGGCTCAATATATTGCTGGTGTGAGTCATGGGGATCTGTATGAAATTCAAACCGTCAATGCTTATCCAAGCAACTATCGTGAGACGACAAGGGTTGCGGAAAGTGAAATATCTCGTGGAGTTAAGCCGGAGCTTTTAGGGGCGATGCCGGATATTTCAAAGTACGACATTATTTTTCTCGGCCATCCCATTTGGTGGTCACAACTGCCTCCTGCGGTGAGCAGTTTTCTCGACAAGGTCGATCTCTCGGGCAAGAAAGTTGCTCAATTTTGCACGCACGCTGGAAGCGGATTTGGCTCAAGTATTCAACAATTAAAAGCCGCACACCCCAAAGCAGCATTTCTTGAAACTTTGGCCATTACGGGGACAGAGGTGTCGACGTCGTATGCTCGAATAAAGGCATGGGCAACGAAAGTTCTCAAATAAATTGCATTTCGAAGGGAGCTGCATTTGCTGTATTCAAGACGGTGATCAATAAGGCAGTAGGTATGTGGACAAAGAAAGAAACAAAAATGGGTTTCGATTGAAACCCATTTTGTTTAAATGTTCTCAAGATTTTGAGTACGTTTTTTCCAGTGGTTGGAACTGCCGAGGACGTTTAATCCAACGGAGCGTCCTGTTCGTTCGATACTGGCTTGCAGGATGTGGTTGGTGTCACTGGGCTCTTGTTCAATAAAAGGTTTATTAGCATAGAGCTGATAGTTTTTACGAACAATACGGGGCGTAATGTTGGGCATGATAACGTTGCAACCATGCAAGATACCCTTTTCGCGACCGTTGTCTTCAAGAGCGTGTAAGGCCGTTGCAGCGGCCATATTGACGTCAGGAATGACCAAGCGCGTGGTGGCAATCATATTGAGGGCCAATCGCATGAGAGCCTTTTTCTCCATCATGCCCTCACCCAACATATCCGCACCTTCGCTAGTGATGTAGGGGCCCATGCCAATCATGTCCAAATCAAGCTTTTGGAACGTACGAATGTCTTGGCAAAGATCTTCTAGGGTTTGACCTGGCAAGCCAATCATGACGCCCGACCCCACTTGATAGCCCGCTTCACGCAAGCGAGCAAGGGCGGCGTAGCGACGCTCCAATCCCTTTTCGTATTTACCGGGGCAGTAGTGCAGGTGATTAAATAAATCAGGGTTTGACGATTCAAAACGCAATAAATAGCGAAGGCCCATGGGATTGCCACTGGCCTCAGCCCACTCTTTATAGACTTCTAATGATTGTTCACCTAAAGAGAGCGTGATGCCTAAACCGTGAGGCAGATCATCGCTCACTGTTTTTTCGTGAATTTCTCTTAAAACGTTTGAAATAAATTGCACGAATTTCGGATCGCGTCGCTCACCGGCTTGCAAACAGATCGAACCGTAATGGTTATTGGCTGCCCAAATAGCCGCTTCGACAACTTGATCATGAGTTAATTCGTAGCGATCGACGTTGTGGTTAGATTTGCGGATGCCACAATAGCGGCAATTGAGAGTACAGATGTTGGAGAACTCAATTAAACCGCGGTAATAAACTTGATTGCCTAAATGCTCTGTCGTACGAGCGTAAGCGGCTTGGCGAAGAATTTCAGCTTCTTCGTCAGAGTCGATAGCAAGAAGTCGGACGATGTCTTCATCGCTAAATTGCGTTTGTTCGACAAGGGATTGAATACTTTTCATTTTTCTTCTTTAAGAGTTGACGGCTTTATCAAAAATTGCCTTAGCATCAGGGTGGCAGGCAAGTGCTCGAGGTAAGACACCTTGAAGGAAGGAAATCGCAACCCCGTAATTGGTCGTTGGCACGCCTTGAGCACGAGCGGCTCTGAGGCGAGCAAGCATATGACGTCGCGTCACAATACAACCGCCACACTGAATGATGACCTTGTAAGGCGTTAAATCGGTGGGTAAGTCTTTACCAACCGCAATGTCAATTTGAAGGTCTTCGCCAAATTTCTTTCTCAACCAATTGGGAATTTTGACGCGACCAATATCGTCTTTGAGTGGGTGATGTGAACAAGTCTCGGCAATTAAAACACGATCACCGGATTGCAAACGGCTTAAAGCAGCGGCTCCCAAAGCCATTTCCAATAAATCACTCTTGGCATAAGCCATTTGAATTGAGAACGTTGTCACCGGAATAGGTTCGGGTACTTCTTTGACAACGCGTTGTACGACCTGGCTGTCGGTAATGACTAAGTCTGGGGCTTTTTTTAATTCTGCCAACGTTTCTTGAATGCGATCTTCCTTAATAACGATGCACTTGGCTCCGCCGTCTAAGAGTTCGCGGATGGCCTGAACTTGAGGCAAAATCAAACGACCTTTCGGGGCGCCGGTGTCAATCGGCGTCACGAGTACCACAGTGTCGCCAGGATGCACAATGCCACCCATCAAGGGGCGATCAGGTTCGGTTTGATCCAATACCGTTTGGATAATGGTATCGCGTAACTCATCAATACCCGTGCGATTCATGGCACTTGTGCAGACTACCTTGAGTCCGCGCTTTTTCATTGAGGCCAGGAATTCTTCATCAGGCGATTGCGAGTCGATTTTGTTAATGACAACAATCGTAGGTGTGCCGTTTTGAGTGGTAATTTTGAGAATACCCTCTTCGTGTTCTCCCCATGTGCCCACTTCGCAAACAACAATGGCAATGTCCATCCATTCCAAAACGGAGAGGCTTTTTTCAATACGGGCCTGACCAAGGTCGCCAACATCATCAATACCAGCAGTATCCATGAAAACGACCGGACCGATAGGGTGAAGCTCAAAAGCTTTCTCAACAGGGTCTGTGGTTGTGCCGGCGACGGAACTTACGATGGAGATGTTTTGATTGGCCAATGCATTAATAAGGGAGGATTTCCCAGCATTGCGCTTGCCAAAAAGTCCAAAGTGCAGTCTTAAGCCTTTTGGTGTTTCTAAGCGACTGGTTGCCATTTTTTTACCTAATAAATAAAAAGGGACTCGCCATATCATAGCGAATCCCTTTTATTTTAGAGGTCACTCAGACGTAACTTTCGTATAAATTAACGCTTTTCGAGGTTCGTTTGAATAACGTCTTTAGCAAGCCACTTCGGAGAGTGGTGTTCGGCAGCCTCGTAAGAGATCGTGCCTTCGCCCAAGCCCCAGATGCCCTTGAAGTGTTCCCAAGAGAGCAAGGCGAGCGGGATGTGAGCACCAACAACCATCAAAGAGCAGATGATGGAACCCCAAACATGGAACATGTACATCCACCAGAAGGCGTTCTTCGGAATCGCCGGAGCGAAGTAAAAGAGCAACCAACCGGTAACGGCCAAAGCGTACATCATGAAGATGAAGATGAGGTAGCTCATCTTTTGGCCGCCGTTGTAACGACCTTGCGGCGGAACTTCCACCGGACCGAACGGGATACCGAAGAAACGACGCGGGTAACCACCGAAGTTGCGGAACCACTTGATCGTGTCCATATCCCAGGTCAACAAAGCGTTCAATAACGCAGCGAAGCGATGGGGAGCAAACACCAAGAAACCAAGAAGGTTAAAGGTGTAAACAACTGCGATACCAACGTGCCAGATCATGAGATTGTTGATCGTTTCGTCAGACAAGTCGCAGAAATAAGCCACAGCACCCGTAAAGAGCAAGGCAAACCACGTGATAGCGTTAACGCCGTGGAACACCTTATCAGCGGTGTGGAATCGTAAGATACGTTCAGCCATTAGTGTTCACCTCGCAAAATTGCCAATTGAGAGCGCGGGTAGTAGGACGTATGCAATAAGTCGTGTGCAAGACCTTCGACCGGCTCCGTGTGCATATCAGCGTAGAAGCGCATGACAGACGGATTTTGGTGAGAGTTGGTCAAGTTTTGTTCTTGACACAACTTGTCATCTTTATAAAGACCGCGTTGACGAGCCTTAATAACGTCGGTGCGACGTTGGAGGAGGTCAACAACGGCGTAGCCCGTGATGCCAATTGCCAAAGCCGTGACACCGGTGACTTTCAAGAAGCCACGACGGCCCAACATGGCCATGGTTTGGCGTTCGGTATATTCATACTTGCGCATTTATTGTCTCCATCCAATTAGATTTGCATCGGGATCGGCAACGTGGGGTTGAGCCACGCAGCGCTGTCCGTGCGAACCGGTTGACCGCCACCGTTGACGCAACCGCCCGGGCAGTTCATCACTTCGATGAAGTGATAACGGTTCTTGTCTTCTTCGATACGACGCAATACCGTGTCAAGGCCTTGCAAAGCACCGTTGACAACACAAACGCGAACTTCAAAGATCTTGCCGCCCAATTCCTTGATAGGCACAGGAATCGTGGCTTCAACGATAGCATCGGTATGACCGCGGACGATCTTGATGTCCGGATCCTTCAATTCTTCACCAGAAAGAACGAAGTAAGCCGTACGCAAAGCAGCTTCCATCACACCACCGGAGTTACCGAAAATCGTACCGGCACCGGTGTAGATTTCCATCGTGCCACGTTCACGCGTCTTCGGCATTTCTAACGGGTTGATACCCTTGCGGCGGAAGATTTCTGCGATTTCGCGAGCCGTTACAACGGCGTCGATGTCCGGGAAGGACGGCGTATCGGCAGGAATAGCACCCGTCTTGATGAGATGCTTCCAAGCATCGTTCATTTCAGGACGAGAAGCTTCAAAGATCTTGGCCGTGCAAGGCGTCGTAGCGACCATGTAGATGTCACGGGGATCCTTGTTCCACACATACTTAGCAGCCCAAGTCTTAGCGATCGGACCACCCATTTGAACCGGGCTCTTAGCCGTGGACAAATGCGGCAACAAACCAGCATGGTACGTTTCACAGTTCTTAACCCAAGCCGGGCAGCAGCTCGTGAAGTGCGGGAACGGATGTTCGGCAGCTTCAGCCACTTCAGGACCACGATGGCCCAAAACCCAGTATTGGATCTTCTTAATGAATTCCATACCTTCTTCGATAATCGTTTGGTCAGCCGATTGGTTCACGTCGTAGCAGACGAAACCGGCCTTTTCCAAAGCGTTAACGAATTGTTCGGTCACCAATTCACCAGCCTTAGCACCGAATTCTTCACCGACGGAAACACGAACAGCCGGAGAAGGATGGGAAACGACGAGCGTATTGGGATCGTCAAGCTTCTTCATGACTTCGTCAACGAAGCTCATTTGCTCAATTGCGTTGAAGGGGCAAGCAACCAAGCATTGACCACAAGCTACGCAGGCGTCTTCGCGAATACTGTGAACGACACCCAAGCCACCAGAGATGGCATGAACCGGGCAAACTTTACGGCAGGTATCACAACCAACGCAATTGCTTTCGTTGATCTTGATGATCCCACGCAATTCACCTTTGCGAAGGTTGCCAACGTATTCCGGTCCGTTTTCACCGTGCGCATTGGGCGGCGGAGCAAACGTATTGACCAATATCGTTTTGGACATAGTTGAAATCTCTCCCAAGATTCAAAAATAAGAGAACGAATCCTGATTGCCAGTGCTTTGTGCACAAACATTCTGGAATCAGGGATTGTACGTACAATTCCTGTTGACAAAAAAAGGGACACCTTTCCCGCAACGCTGTAAGTATAAACGCAATTAAGGTTCAATTAAGGAAGAAAAAGGACCTCAAGCCATACCCCTAAAGGGATATGGCTTGAGAGAGGTGAGCATTACATGTCGATGGTCGATAAGGGTTTGCGTAATGCAGCTCGGACATTATCCATACCTGAGTAAAAGTCTTTCATCATCACAAGACCTAAGAACTTCCCAGTATCGGTTACGATGAGATTATCGGGGTCGTTGGGATTGTCTTTGATAGCGCCGGCTAAACGGAGCCCCAACATTTCCTTAAATAAGGCTCGATCCAAATCCACGCCGTGGACGTCTCGGAAATATTTGCGAGACAAGCGAGCGGCAAACAGACCTAAAAGCAAGCGGTATTGAAGAACAGAGTGCTTATCAAATGTGCGACGTCGTTCGACCCCCATCTTGCCGGCATTGATTCGTTCGTTATAACGACGAAGACTGAAGGTATTCACATAAAGCGAGTTACCCAAGAAGCTAAAGGCTCCAGAACCTACTCCTAAGTACTCATCATGGTCAACCACATATTCATCAAACCCTTCGTCATTGGAGCGACCAAATGTCCAAGAGGTCAACTGATTGTAGTTTTTGCCAAGCGTATCGAGAATAATGCGATACTGAGCTGCTAAGTCAGCTGCAGGTGCGGCGATCGTATTGCGAACGCTGCATTTGGTTTGACTCGTCACCATCAACGGATAGGTTGTGATTTGACGAGGATTGAGCTTCATCAAAAGATCAACGTCACGTTGGAGGATTTCTTCTGTTTGACCACGGAAACCGAAAATCATGTCAACGTTACAGATTGGGAAAAGTTCTTGAGCGGCTTGAATGCGTTCAAAAATTTCTTGACCGCTACCAAACTTCTCATAACGCTCTGTCATGCGAAGAATGTTGTCATCAAAGCTTTGGACACCGATCGACATGCGATCAACTAAACCCTTCAAGTTTTTAAAAGAAGGATTGGCTAAATGAGCGGGGTCTGTTTCACAAGAAACTTCTTTGATGGACGGGAATAACGTTCGAGCGTGTTCGATGGTTTTAATTAACTCATCTTCCAAAATCGTTGTGGTGCCACCGCCGATATACATGGAAGTGAAGTCGTACCCCAATTCTTTAGCCATGTCCATCTCTTTTCGCAAGGAGACAAAGTACTCACGTGCTTTGTATTCTTTAAACAAAAAGCGATGGAAAGTACAGTACGAGCAAAGCGTATGGCAAAAGGGGATGTGGGCATACATCATGTACTCATGACCGGCTTCGGGAGCCGGGTGTCGATCCAAAATGATAGGATCGAGCACTAAGTCGCGTTCGATGTAGTAGTTCATGATGCGGTCGGTGAGACCGATCATCCAATCCGGTAAGAATTTTTCATGTTGTGCCATGGTCACAAGCTCTTTTCCAAGTCATCAAAGGAAATGAATTTTAATGCAAATTGCCGAATTCTCCTAGCGGTGACCGGCATAAAGCGTGGCAATTTGCGGCGCAAATCGCTCTTCCATTTTCTTGCGCTTAAGTTTTAAGGTCGGTGTCAACAAACCATTCTCAATCGTCCAAGGTTCAAACGTCATGTAAACGTTACGAGGCAAGGCGTATTGAGGGAAATCTTTGACTGCTGTCTTGATGCGCTTAAGCACCGCATTTTTGGTGACGCTCGCCAGTAAGCTTTCCGGATCGTTGGGATCCAAATTCAGTGTAGTTGCCAACTTTTCCCATTCGGTCTTGTTTAACACCACGATGGTTGAGATAAAGGGACGATTTTCCCCAATGACGTAGGCTTGATCAAACAAAGGATCAAATTCAATCGCAAGCTCCAAATCAGAGGGGGGCACTTTTTCGCCCGTGCTTGTTACGATGATTTCCTTGATACGACCCACGATGCGCAAGAAACCCTTTTCATCAAAGGCGCCAACGTCGCCCGTCTTTAAGTAACCATCTTCTGTAAAGGCAGCACGAGTATCGTCTTCTCGCTTGAAATAGCCCTTCATGATGCTGTCGGACTTCACTTGAATTTCATTGCCCTCTCCCAAGCGAACATCCGTATTCGGTAAAGGTTTACCAACGCTGTCGGGATGGTTATAAGTGAGGCAATTCCCGGCAATAATGGGGCTCGATTCCGTCATACCATAACCTTGGATGATGGGCAGTCCTAAGCCACAGAAGACCTTTGCCATCTTGGGATTGAGGGCTGCGCCGCCACTAATGGCGACTTTGAGTTGCCCGCCAAACTGATTTTGCAATGTTTTGGAAACCAATGCGTCAAGAATCGGCCACACAATGGGGTCTAACCATTGGCAAGTGCCTTGCGGGACTTCGATATCGTATTTGCGACAAAACTGACGCCAACCAACATCAACAGCCCAATTAAACATGAAGCGCGCAAAGTCGTTACCTCTGGCTAACTTCGCCTGAACTTTGGCAAAAATTCGTTCGTAAATGCGCGGAACCGAGATGATGACATTGGGTCGAATGATGCGGAAATCTTCGGCCAATAATTGAATGGATCGCGTAAAGGCGATGGTGCAGCCCATCCCTAAAGGCAAGTAATAACCAGCCATGCGTTCAAACGTGTGAGAGACGGGCAAGAATGATAAAAAGACATCCCCCGGTCTGGGATAAGGCAAAACAGTCGCGATGGTATTGATGACATTGCTGACAACGTTTTTATGGGTGAGCATGACGCCTTTGGGGCGACCCGTTGTACCGGAGGTGTAAACGATGGCTGCCAAGTCATCTTCCTTGGGACCTTCCGGTAGCGTTTGAACGTCAAAACCTGTAGCGATCCAACTTTCTAAGTCCCAAAGGGTTACATCGTCATTGCGGTGAGCCGGTGCAGACTCATCGGTAAGAATGACATGCTTGAGGTTGGGCATCGGCGTTTCGGAAAGAGAGATGGAGTCCCAACGATTTTGGCGGTTGGTCACCAAGACGGAAGCCTCACTATCGGCAATGATAAAGGCACTCGAACCGGCAGTGTCAATGGCATGGAGCGGAACGGGAACGTAACCGTTGGCTAAAACCGCTTGGTCGCAACAGACGGCATCAACCCCGTTGGGTAACAAAATCGCAATGCGAGTACCGGGCTCAAAACCTAATTTGGCAAATGCACGGCGCCATTGTTGGATGCGTTCATATAAATCGCGGTAAGAAATTCGCTCCCAAGTATTGGTACTTCTGTCAAACTGTCGGAGAGCTTCGGTGTGTGGAGCGGCTTGAGCACGGGCCGGAATAAATTGATCTAAGGTCTTTAACTGACAAAGTGCTTCAAAACGAGTTTGTGAGGTATCAGACACAGCAATCCCCTATATTGGTAATGCGTCTATTGTAAGTCGAAATGTTAGCGTTTGGACGCCCCTAAAAAGGTGATTTTGTATCCAAGGCGCAAAAAAATGGGTGCCGAATTTGAGCACCCATCTTAAAACTAAGTGTTTTGAGCCTCTACTAGGGCTTTTTTAGCTTCTAACTCATCCCAGCGAGCATAAGTGGTTTCAATGCGTTTCTCTAACAGCGCTAGTTTGTCGGCATTTTCTTTTATTTGATCGGGACTGTTGCTTGTAAAGTAAGTCGGATCATTCATTTGTGCCAACATCGTCTCGTGGTCGCTTTCTAACGTCATCAATAAGTCGGGCAACTCTTCGAGTTCTTTGTTCTCTTTATAGGAGAGTTTTAACTTCTCTTGACGCGGTTTTTTAGGTTGTGCTTTGACAGCCGTAACTTCTTTTTTGTCTTCAGTAGCGACAGGCTGAGGACGGTAGTGTAGCCAATCCGAATAACCGCCAACGTACTCTCGCCAAAGACCATCACCTTCGGGTGCTAAAACTTCTGTTACGACATTGTCCAAGAATCGACGATCGTGGCTTACTAGAATCAACGTTCCTGGATAATTCTGAAGCGTTTGCTCCAAAAGCTCCAATGAGTCGATATCCAAGTCATTAGTGGGTTCGTCAAGTACCAAAAGGTTTGCCGGAAGCGCGAATAGTCTGGCTAACAACAAACGATTGCGTTCGCCGCCTGAGAGATTCGAGACAGGAACATTGGCTCTGCGAGGAGGGAACAAAAAGTCACCCAGGTAGGCCATGACATGTTTTTTGACCCCACCAACTTCTAACCATTCGCTCCCCGGAGAGATGGTTTCTGCAACTGTTTTATTGGGATCCAATTGACCGCGTAATTGATCAAAGTAGGCAATTTGAAGATTGGTGCCCAATTTCACTGTACCGCTGTCGGGGTGAGCCTTTCCTAAAATCAAAGAAATCAGGG
>USIM01000017.1 GCA_900554675.1 uncultured Sutterella sp. | reverse complement strand
CAGCCGCTTGCTTAATTTCCGTTGGAGTGAACTCATAAACGGAGAGTTTGGCAGAAGCCAATGCCGTAATAGCTGCTCCTCGTGCTTGTCCCAACAAAAGCGTGGAGTGAGGATTGATATTGACGAAAACTTTTTCGCAGGCTGCAAACGTGGGATGGTTGTCTGTGGCGATTTTTAAAACGTTTTCGTAAATGCAATGAAGACGTTCAAACAGTTCGCCTTTAGGTACATGAACAACACCGGCGGTGACAAATCGAATATCACTACCATAAACGTCAATGACCCCAAAGCCCGTGTGATTGAGTCCGGGGTCAATACCTAAAATTCGAACGAAGTCGCTCACAATAATCCTTAACGGCCAAAGCCGCCGAAGCCATCCATGCCACCGAAGCCACCGCCGCCCATGCGACCGAGACCGCCCAAGGCACGCATCATCTTGCTAAGACCGCCCTTTTTCATGGCTTTCATCATGGATTGGGTTTGTTCAAATTGTTTGAGAATCTTGTTGACTTCTTGCACGGGGACACCGGCGCCCGCGGCGATACGACGCTTACGGGAGGCCTTAATGATGTCGGGGTGAGAACGCTCGAAAGGCGTCATGGAGTTGATAACACCTTCGGTACGAGCCAACGCTTTATGGGCATCTTCGTCATTGAGCTTACTGGCAGCATCGGCAAATTGAGCCGGAAGCTTTTCAAGCATGCTGGAAAAACTGCCCATATTACGCATTTGGGACAATTGATCCTTAAAGTCATTGAGGTCAAATTTGTCGCCGGACTTAATCTTGGCGGCCAATTTTTGCGTTTGTTCGACGTCAATGGCTTTTTGAACATCCTTCACCAAGGCAACAATATCACCCATGCCGAGAATGCGGCTGGCCATACCATCGGCATTAAAGGGCTCTAAACCATCAATTTTTTCTGAAACACCCACAAACTTAATCGGTTTGCCAATCGTGTAGGCCACAGAAAGTGCAGCACCGCCACGGGAGTCACCGTCAAGCTTCGTGAGCACCACGCCGGTAAGCGCGAGTCGTTCATGGAAGGCTTTGGCAGCTTCAAGTGCCGTTTGACCGAGCATGGCATCGGCCACAAACAACGTTTCAGACGGTTTGATGCTTTGATGAATTTCTGCCACTTCATTCATCATGGCTTCATCAATGGACAAGCGACCGGCCGTGTCAACGATCAACACATCGTAGAAATAACGTTTAGCGTGTTGTAAAGCATCTTGAGCAATGGACAAAGGCTTGGCATTCGGATTCATTTCAAAGTAATCCGCATGCGCTTGTTCAGTGATAACTTTTAATTGTTCTGCAGCAGCCGGTCGGTAGACGTCAGTCGAAACCGTTAAAACTTTCTTCTTTAATTCATTAACCAAGTAATTGGCAAGCTTACCGGCTGAGGTCGTTTTACCGGCACCTTGTAAACCGGATAACAAAATTACAGCCGGGGGTTGTGTGGCTAAGTTAAGCGACTTTTCTTCTTCAGAGAGACTGCCACCGATAATGTCCGTAAGTTCTTTTTGAACGATACCGACCAAGGCTTGACCGGGGTTGAGGTTACCGATGACTTCCTCGTTCATGGCCTTGGCTTTGATGCGAGCAATGAGTTCACGCACCACGGGCAAAGCAACGTCAGCTTCAAGAAGTGCAATGCGCACTTCTCGCAACATTTCTTTGGTATTTTCTTCGGTCAAACGAGCCTGACCGCGCATGGTTTTAATGACACGGGAGAGGCGTTGGCTAAGGTCGTTGAGCATAAGTGTTCTAAATTGAAAAAGTGTTCAAAAGATTCAAACATATGCAAAAAGCTTGCCTTACAATGGGCTGATCAATATCGTCAACCTTTTTTCTTAGATTGGGCGAGTTTTGCAAATGGATTCAAACTTACTATTTTACGGTTTTACAACGATTTTTTATCTGTTTTGTGCTGTAAAAATTCTCTTCAATGTAAAAAAGAAGAGTGTTGAGACACCCTTTTGGGTTTTGGGTGTAACCGCTTTGGGGGTGATTGCGCATTTTTGGGTTCTACAATCCGGGATTTTTGTGGCCTCACACACCTTGGCATTGGCAATGGGATCAATCATTTCTGCCATCTGTTTTATCAGTGTTTTAGTTTTGTTGTTTGGCTCTATCTATGGTCAGGGAAGCTCTCTGTTGGCGCTTGTCTTGATAGTCGCAGCTTTCGGTGTTTGGGCCCCTATGGTTTTACCCTCAACTGTCGCTCCGATGATAAACCCCACGCCGGCCACGAAAATTCATTTGGCTTTAGGCGTAGTGGCCTACAGTTTTTCTTTTATGTCAGCTGTGGAAATGATAAAAACACGTTCTGCAAGCGATCTATTCCAACGCTTTCTAAATGCTGCCTTTATCTTTTTGACTCTGACGCTCATTACCGGCGTGATGTCGATCAACGGCTATTTTGATATGCTCATTGCCGGAGATAAAAAGAGTCTTCTGACATTTGTGGCTTGGGTCACTTTTGGTCTTTTGGTATTGGCTCGAAAGTTTTTGTCCTGGGAGCGTGCAAGCACAGCACTTTTATTTTGGGTTGGCGTTTGTGCACAAGTCGTCACCATCTTTTCTTTCGTCTAGAGTGAAGAGCGCATGTTTGGAAAAATTTTATTTTTCATCCTGTTGATTGTCGTTGTGTTTGCTCTTTGGAGTAAGCGTAAACGCGAGATCATTGATCGCAAAAAGGTAACCGAGCGTCAATCAAAGAAAATGATTCAATGCCCCATTTGCGGAGTGCATTTTGCTGAGGTTGACGGAGAGTGGAATAACGGTGTGAGTTACTGCTCTAAGGCGTGCTTGGAGAAAGCAAAGAAAAATGCGGGCACTTCAAATTAATTCTCAGGGACGCCTTTTGGGGACAGATGTGCATTGGCATAAGAGCCCCCATTTTGATGAAAGAATGGGGGATTTACCCATTTCATTGGTGGTCATTCATAACATTTCTTTGCCGGCAGGTGAGTTTGGTACGGGGTACGTGCAGGCGCTTTTTGATGCAACGATTGATACATCTGCTCACCCTACATTTGAATCTTTAAAAGGACTAGAAGTCTCTTCCCATTTTTTTATTGATCGCAAGGGTGAAATTTGGCAATTTGTTGAAACCGAAAAGCGCGCCTGGCATGCAGGAAAATCCAATTTCATGGGACATGAGCGTTGTAATGATTTTTCCATCGGTATTGAGATGGAAGGAAGCGATTTTGTGCCTTTTGAACCTATTCAATACAGCGCCTTACAGTCGCTTTTGGTGGCCATTGTTCATCGCTATCCGAAGGTCCGTTTTATCACCGGACACAGCGACATTGCACCGGGGCGAAAAACCGATCCTGGTCCCTATTTCTCAATGAGAAAAACCTTGGATGACGCATTCTTAAACGGTCAGCTACAATACTGGCATTGCAACGAAACTAAGTAGAAATTATCGTGATTCAATTTATCGCCTTTCTTTTTAACATCATCACGACCTTCATCGGTTGTTTGATGATTCTTCGTGTCTACGTTTTTTATCAACGTTTGTCGATTTTTGATCCGATTGCTCGCTTGGCTTGGGCAGGCACGAATTGGTTGGTTGTGCCACTTTCTCAAGTTTTTCATTCGACTCGTCGTTGGGAGTGGGCGGCCGTTGTTGGTGCAGTTTTGATGGCGCTGGCCGTGTCTGCCATCACCCGTCAAGTTACGGGTTTGCCGGTGGTGTGGCTCTACGTACCGATTTGCGCCATTTTTGTGCTGTTGCGTTGGATGCTTGAGTTGGTATTGTGGGGGACGATTATTTTTGTTGTGCTCTCTTGGCTTCAACCTTCTTCCCCGGCTTACGGTATGGTGTGGCGTTTGATGAATCCGATTCTCTCACCCTTATCTGACCGATTGCCCAAAATCGGCAACATCGACTTCTCTCCGTTGATTGTTTTCCTTTTAGTCAACGCGTTGCTTTATTGGGTAACCCCTATTTCTCAAGGCTACTTTGTGAGCGCTTGGTTCTAAGCGGTTAAAGTTCAATTGTTTCGTGGTAGGCGCACTCATAGAGGTGCGCCACTTCATTTTTATCCATGCGATAGCCTTGAGGCGCTTCCACTTGAGCTTTGATGGCCCCCATGAGTTGAGCCAAACGAATGGTTTTCTCCCATGGCCAATTTAAGCTCAATCCTCTCAATAAGCCGCCTCGGAAGGCATCGCCGCAGCCCACGGGATTAACAAGACTTTCCACGCGAAGGGCTTCAAAGTGTTGAACAACACCTTTTTGAATCAAATCACATCCTTTTTGAGCGCGAGTAATCACAATCGCCTCAAATTTCGTCAATAAGGACTCTTTACTCCAAGAGGATTTTTGTTGAACCAATTCCCATTCGGCTTCCGACAGTGTCAGGTAGTCGGAGTGTTCAAGCATCCAGTCAATATCTTCGCCTGAAAGGTAGCCTGCCGAAGGACCAACATCCCAAATAACCGGCACATGACGTGCTTTTAAAAAGCTCGTATGGGCTTTCATGACGTGCGAAGCGGTTGAGGTGATAATACCGTGGGTAAGCGGTTCTTCAGGGGATACATAGGCCTTATCAGCCATACGCATGGCACCTTCATGGAAGCTCGCTAACTGATTGCCGTTTTTATCGGTGGTGATGAAGGCTTGCGGAGAGTACTCCTTTTCAACCGTCATGATGCCGTCAACACGAATACCGTTTTCACGCAAATGCTGATAGTACGATTGGCAATCAATCAATCCCATGGTGCTGGAAATAAAAGGCTCGCCCCCACAGGTTTTAAGACTGTAGGCAACGTTGGCCGCACAACCGCCGAAGTGCCGCTTCATTCGAGGGGTTTGAAAGGTGAGGTTAAAACCTCGGAGCTCAAGCGTAGGGGCGTGTTCAGCAAAGGTACCGTCAAACTCTAAAATCGTATCGTAGGCAACGGAACCGGAAATGAAAATACTCATGGTGTTGGGCCCTAGAAAAATCCCCGTTAGGAGGGCTAACGGGGAGTAGTGTTATAGAAACAGCCGTAAAACCTTTGGTTTCAACCAAAGGATATAAGGCGCGAATCCGAAGGATTTGTTAGATATAACATTTTAGAAGATTTTGCTAAGAAGTATTGTTTTTGGATATTGCAATTTGATAGAATCAATCCATGACCTTAAAAGCCTATCGATATCGCCTCTATCCTAACACTGTTGAGAAAAATAAACTTGCTCAACATTTTGGTTGTACGCGTTTGGTTTTTAATCTCTATCTTGAAGAAAATCAAAAAACATATAAAGAAACAGGTAAGGGGATTAAACCTTACACTTTCATCGTTTCACTTCCCAAACTCAAGAAATCTGAAGAGTATTCATTTCTAAAAGATGTAAATTCTCAATCGCTTCAATCGTCAGTCTTAAATGCCGGCAAAGGGTTAGATAATTTTTTCACCAAGGGGGCGGGTTTCCCAAGATTTAAAAGCAAGCGTTCAGGGCGTCAATCTTTTCAATGTCCGCAAAACGTTCGGGTTCACTTCGATTCCGAGTCACTAGCCTCAACAAAGGGAACCATTGAACTTCCCAAAATCGGACGCATCAAGGCGATTCTTCATCGTCGATTTGTGGGTGAAGTGGGAACGGTGACCATCGTTAAAGAGCCCAGTGGTAAATACTATGCCTCTGTATTGGTTGATGATGGCGTTGAGCCTCCTAAAACAGATGTCATCAGTGAAGATAGAACCGCAGGGTGTGATGCAGGTATCAAAACGGCATTAGTAGTTTCCTATCCGGACGGAACCGTCAAGAAATTTGACAATCATCATCGTCTAACCAAGGGGTTAAAGCGATTGAAGATTGAGCAGAAGATTCTTGCGCGCAAGAAGGTGTCCTTTGTGGAGCAAACCAATTCTGAAGGCAAAACGTTTCAACAACGCTTACCCTCGAAAGGCTATAGCAAGCAAAGGGAAAGGATTTCGAAATTACACGAATACATTCGTCATGGTCGCTTAAATGATGTTCATCAAATCAGTCATACGTTGGCTAACGATAACCAAGTAACTTCGTACGTGATTGAGGATTTAAATATCAAAGGGATGGTGAAAAATCACAAACTGTCTCGAGCGATTCTTGATGTAGGCATTGGCAATTTGTACCGATGTCTGGATTACAAGTTGAAGGTCAATGGAAAGAATCTCATCAAAGCGGATCGGTTCTATCCATCTAGCAAGCGGTGTTGTGTTTGTGGTCATCGTCATCAAGGATTGACGTTAAAAGATCGTGAGTGGCAGTGTGAAGTCTGCGGTCAAGAGCACGATCGAGATGAATGTGCGGCAAAGAATTTGGCCAAATGGCCGTTCCTTGCCGAAGAGAATAAAAGCTGTGCGGGCCGGAATGGTCCAGAATGGGTAAAGAGTTCCTCGCAGGCGACACTGTTCAGCGACAGTGCCTGCGCGAAAGGGTTGAATCATACCGATTCAGTCAGGTCCCATAAAGCCCTCGAATAGATTGATTCGAGGGTAATTCACCTGCCTAACTCAATGGACAATTCGTTGGGAACCCCTTCAGAAATTTTGAAGGTAAAGGCCACCTGACGAGTTTCGTTCGGTTTGAGCTTTTGTGTTGCGTCGTTGAGGTAGTCAGTGGGCTTAAGAATGCGACGAGTTAAAATGTCGCCCTTTTCACCCTTAAGAACAATCGTCATCTCAGGAAATGCCTCTTCCACAGCTTTTTCGTTGTGAAGGTTGGCGACGATCACATACTCGTCTCCACCGACGCGTTGAAGGCTTTGAGAGGCTAAAACAACGTTCTTCGGTTCTTCAGCAGGCGCTACTGACGTATTGGTAATCGGTTGGCAAACGAAATACTGACAAAGCGTATTAAACATCGCTTCCGATTGGGGCAGTTTTTCGATGATTGCACCTCTGAAAGAAAGCGACAGTTGTAAGCCAATCAAAAGAGCTGCAATGAACGCAATGACGATCCAAAGACCTCGCTTAGACGTTGACTTTTTGGTGGGGAGTTCTTCCTCATCTTCCTCTTCATCGTCTTCAACAGTAACATTGGCACGTTGCGGTTCGTGTTGAATGATCTCGATCGAGTTATTTGAGCCGTTGATAACGTCTTGGCGCACGGGGCCTAAACGCGGTTCTGTACGAATGCCGACAAGTCCGGAAGGTTTATCATCTTCATCGACGGCATCAAAACCTTGCAATTGGGCTGAAAGAGCAGCCATGCTGGCAACGCCCTTTCGTTCCATTTCGGCTTCTCGCTCAGCTCGAATAACGGCTGTTTCAGTCGGAACGTCTTTAGAGCGATAGAGATGCTCTTTTGCATTAAAAACGTTCTGGCAGAAGCCACAACGAACCAAACCGTCTTTGGCACTTAATTGAGTGTCATTGAGTCGATAAGCTTGTTGACAACTCGGACAGCGAGTGATGTAAACAGCCATGATTATTGGGCCTTACGTTGTCCGGCAATGCACACCCAACCGTCTTGTTCTTTCCAGACAGAAAGTTCAACACGAGGATCGTGTTCACGATAAACGGCAATGACTTCTTCGGCTTGACGGGCTAAAACGCCCGACAAGACCAAGTGGCCGCCAACGTTGACACGCGCTAACAAGGCCGGAGCCAAGAGCTTGAGCGGGTTAGAAAGAATGTTGGCAACAACAACGTCAAACGTCCCCTCTGGCATTTCGTCCGGAAGCACAAATTGAGCGGGTGCCTCATTAGCTTGACTATTAATTTGAGCGGCTTCAACAGCTTGTGGATCGATGTCCGTACCCCAAACGCGCTCAGCACCGAGCTTACGAGCGGCAATCGCCAAAATCCCCGTACCACAACCGTAATCCAAAACGGTTTGATGGGCTTGAATGTGGCCATCTAACCATTGAAGGCAAAGGTGAGTTGTCGGGTGAGAACCCGTGCCAAAAGCAACACCCGGGTCTAAACGGATGTTGATGGCCGTGTCGCCTGCCGGCGGTTCATGCCAAGTCGGCACAATCCAGAGGCGATCGGAAACTTTAACGGGTTGGAATTGCGCTTGAGTGATGCGCACCCAGTCTGCGTCTTCAACCGTTTCATCTTTGATAATTTGAGGCGTCTCGATATTTAAGGCTTTAGCAACAATTGCTAAATCCAAATCAAACGCAAAATCATCATCAACCAACACCTTCAAGAAGGAGTTTTTCCATGCCATGGGAGCGGGCTCCATGCCCGGTTCACCATAAAGGGGTTGTTCGTCAGGTGTATCGGCATCAGCGTCTTCAATGCTCACTGACAAGGCACCGGCATCCATCAAAGCATCACCCAACACATCCGTGGCTTTTTCGCTGACTAAAAGAGTAATTTCGCGCATTAGATTCCCTCTTCATGCGTTTTACGTTGATTCTTCAAATCTTGAAGACGTTCTTCCAAATAGTGAATGCTCGTACCACCTTGGCGGAACTTGCTATCGGACAAGATTTCGCGGTGCAACGGAAGATTCGTCTTAATGCCGGAGACCACCATTTCAGATAAAGCAATTTTCATGCGAGCAATGGCCGTTTCACGGGTATCTCCATAAGCGATTAATTTACCGATCATGGAGTCATAGTAGGGCGGCACAAAGTAGCCGGCGTACACATGGCTATCAAAACGAATGCCAGGGCCACCCGGCGTGTGCCAAGCCGTTACACGACCAGGAGACGGGATAAACGTAAACGGATCTTCAGCATTAATACGGCACTCAATGGCGTGACCGTGCAAATTAATATCGCGTTGACGGTAATTCAAACGTTCACCGTAAGCCACGCGAATTTGTTCGCGCACCAAGTCAATGCCGGTAATTAATTCCGTGACCGGGTGTTCGACCTGAATACGGGTATTCATTTCGATGAAATAGAATTGGCCGTTTTCGTACAAGAATTCAAACGTACCTGCACCGCGATAGCCGATGCGCTTACAAGCTTCAACGCAACGTTCACCGACCTTTTCAATTTGTTTGCGATCAATGCCAGGGGCCGGAGCTTCTTCTAAAACCTTTTGGTTACGACGTTGCATGGAGCAATCGCGTTCACCAAGGTAGATGGCATTGTGGAAATTATCGGCGAGCACTTGAATTTCAATGTGACGCGGATTTTCCAAGAATTTTTCCATGTAAACGGTCGGGTTGCCGAAGGCCACTTGTGCTTCTTGCTTGGTCATAGAAACGGCATTAATCAAGGCAGCTTCCGTACGAACCACGCGCATACCGCGACCACCACCGCCACCACTGGCTTTAATGATGACCGGGTAACCGATCTTACGAGCGATTTTTAAAATTTCTTCCGGATCTTCAGGTAAGGCGCCATCAGAGCCCGGTACACAAGGCACACCGGCAGCCAACATGGCTTGCTTAGCGGAAACCTTGTCCCCCATGATGCGAATGGAATCGGGGCGAGGGCCAATGAAGGCAAAACCTGACTTTTCGACGCGTTCGGCGAAGTCGGCATTTTCCGACAAAAAGCCGTACCCCGGGTGAATGGCTTCTGCGTCCGTTACTTCAGCTGCGCTGATAATGGCAGGAATATTCAAGTAACTGTCAACTGATGAAGCCGGACCGATACAGACACTTTCGTCGGCAAGTCGCACATACTTCGCATCCACGTCAGCCGTGGAGTGAACGACAACGGTACGAATGCCCATCTCACGGCAAGCGCGCTGAATACGCAACGCAATCTCACCGCGGTTGGCAATAAGAATTTTTCCAAACATAGGATGCTCTATCCGATGATAAACAGAGGTTGACCGAATTCAACAGGTTGAGCGTTGTCAACCAAGATTTCTTTGATCGTGCCAGACGTTTCGGCTTCGATTTCATTGAGCAACTTCATGGCTTCAATGATGCACAACGTTTGACCCGCTTCAACCTTATCGCCGACCTTGACAAACGGTTCGGCACCCGGGTTCGGGGAACGATAGAACGTGCCAACCATCGGAGAGGTCACGGTCGTACCTTCGACAACGCGTTCTTCAGTGGCGGCGGGAGCGGGTTGAGCGCTCGGAGCAACAGGGGCTGCGACAGGAGCAGCAACGGGAGCGGCCACAACAGGAGCCGCGACGGCTACGGTTTGAACTTTATTGACAATGCGAACCTTGTCGTTTTCTTCGGTGACTTCCAATTCAGAAATGCCACTTTCAGCGACCAAGTCGATCAGGGTCTTAAGTTTACGTAAATCCATTTGATATCCCTCTTTGGTTATTCAGTCGGTTCTCCCATCAGATGATATTTGTGGGAAAACTCTTATTTATTCAGCATTTTCATGCATTTTCGGTTAAAAGTCTAGAAAAAAGCGCTAATTTTTACGATTTTTTAGTGTTTCCCATCACGTAAACAGGTTAGTCCTGTTGGAGGGCGGGATTACGAAAA
>USIM01000016.1 GCA_900554675.1 uncultured Sutterella sp. | reverse complement strand
TGACTCTCCACAAATGGATTCTTTTTCCTCGTATTCGCTCAATTTGAGCAAATATTCGGCAAGTGTTTGAGTCATTTTTTTAAGTGTCTTTTCACCACCAACTAATGATTGGGGATCGATTGAATCACATGCTTTCAATTTGTTTATTACAAAGGAAGATTTCAAGATACCCTCTTCAGGAACACCGTTTCCTAAGCCTAGTTGTTTGAGCAAAGAACGGACTTTTTCACTCAATCGGATATGAAAGGTTATTGGCTTCCAAACGAATTTATATTTGTTCGGTTTGGCTTGAATTTTGGTACCGTCTAAAAAAACGGTGTTCATATTCAATTGACAACGTTCAAAGATCGCAGTGGTGATGCAAGCAAAAATTTGTTCGCAATTTGGAGTGATGATATCTTGAATGAATCGAGAAACCTTGGAATAGCTCGGCGTCTCACCATTTAGAACATATAGAAATCGCAGATCATTACGACACGAAGATTCAATTTCCCGTAACGATGCTCGACCAATTGCAAATGCTAAAAGGATCGCAGCAAAAAGAGCAAAATTATCATAAGCGGGTCTGCCCACGTTGCCATCTGAGTTGGGTGGCATAAGGAATTTTTCAACGCCAGAGAGCTCCAAAAGATCGAGTAAAGCGTCAATTTTTGCCGACTCCTCCGCCTGTAACGGAAAAGAGTAGAACAACTGGGGTGTGATTGCTCTAAAATAGGTCATGGTAATGAGTTTGTGGTTGAACTCTATTACCATAGCACGCAGCTGAGTTCGATTCTCAATGCGTGCTTTTTTCTTATTTATCAGTAACTTTGAGATTTTTAGAAGTGCAAAAAAAGGAGTGTTACCAAAACTCAGTTTAAAACTGACTTTTGCAACACCCCCTTTTTTGCTACCCGTTAATCGAATGCGTAGTTCAACGAAATGCTCGTTTCATAGCGCGGTTTAACGGTTTTGGAGTAACCGGCCGATCCTCGGAATTGCACCTGTCCATGTTTACTGAACATCCACGTACCCCCAAGCGTTAACTCACCCCAAGACTCCTGCAAATCTTCGGTTTTGAAAGATTGTGTTTGGGTGTTTTCTCGACCGATCATTTCAATGGACTTACCGAAACGATGCGCCCATGCCACTTGTGAGAAAAGCGTATTGCCGGGTGTCGTTTGGCTTTGATAGCTGAGGGTTGTGCCGAGTTTAACGACAGATTGATGGTTTTTCTCTGCATCAAACTCAATACCTTCTTTTTGATTGGTTTTACGATCGTCCATCCAATAGGTGTAGCCCGAGATGAAGGGTTCAATAAACCAAGCCGAGGGTTCGTCTTGCGGTTGAACAAAACCCATATAAAGGCCCGCACCATAGCTTTGCGTTTTAGAGTTGAAAGCAAGGTGCTTTTGAGCTACGCCGTTCACCAAGAATGCCTGACTGGTCAGATCGGTATTGGCTTCTCCCCAATGAGCCTGAAGGATGAGTCGGTATTTACGCTCCGTACTTAAACCTCCGGCATAAAGTCCAAAACCGTACTGATCAACGTCTGCATTGCCTGTATCAAACTTCACATCACCTTGACTATAGTAGGCAAGAAGGCCTGCGTAGGTGTCATGCATTAAGGGCAGAGTGACGTCTTTGTCGTAACCCATCGTAAGGGCATTGATTTTAAGTTCTTGCTCACGGGCATCGTTTTCAAAAGAAAGATCCGTTTGACTATAGGTTTGATCAACCCAAAGACCTCGTTTGTGACCCGGGAGGGCACGCTCGATTAAATGAGATTGAATGCGAGTGGTGACTTTTTCAACCGCAACCAATTCGGTGGAAATCGTATCGAGTTGGTTATTGGCCAAACTTGAAGGCGAAATCAAATCGGTACGGATATCGCTGATGACAAAGCCACCCGAGAAGCCACTGCCAAATTCTGACAAGGACTGAAATTTACCCAAGGCGGTTTCGTATTCGGTGATATCAGATTTGAGTGTTACACCACCTGTGTTTTTGTCATAGTGAAGTAGCGGGATCGCCAAAGGCGCTCGCGTTTCTTTATCACTTCGCTCATCAATGACTTGCACAATGATTTGGACGTTGTCATCTTGTTTAGCATGAGCATTTTCGATATTGACAAGGTAGACCTCTTTGCCATCAACAATCGTGGGACTGCTGTTTTCATCGGTAATGCGAACTCGTAACACAGCACCGTCTTCGATATAGGTGGTTGACGGTTGATGGTTGTCTGCGTGAATCGGCAAACCCAATCGAACAATGTGATCGGTTAGGGTAATATCGAGAACACCTCCTTTATTCCAATGGAAACTTTCAAAGCCATTGTCTTTCGTAGGGTGCCACGTTGCACCATTGCCGATCGTGATATCAATGAGTCCGTTTTGAAGACCACTTGAGTTGTAGCCATCCATCGCGTAGACGTTGCCGGTAAAGCGGTCTGAGGCATTTGAGAGATTCAAATGAACTTCGCCGTTACCCTTCACACCGATGTCGCCAAAGATAAACGTGTTGCCAGTGCTATGAATAGATAACGAACTGTCTATGTCGATGATGGCAGCATGGCCTAAAGATGTTCCTAGGTCGTTTTTGTTGATAGCGGAAAGGTGCAATGAACCTTGATAGTTAAAGGTGCTATTTTCTTCGAGATGTAGCGCAGTTGTTTGCATTTCATCAAGATCGATACCCGGCATGGTTTGAGCAGAAGCTGACAAATGCATATTGGCGGGTAATTGTGAAGCGGTGAGTTCGGTGCCATTTAATGCCATTGCCACCGTTGTCATCGTGCCGCTCAAGGCAGTATCGGGGTTAGAGAGTTGGTTTTCAACACTTAACGAAAAAGTCTTCCCAAAAGAAACGTTATTGTTCTCAATGAATTCAATACCGAAAACGTCAGCAACATTGTGGGTTGAAAAGTTTAAATTAAAGTCTGTCAAAAACTTTACTTCAGCATTTTCAGTGTTAATGAAGCTCAGACCATAAACGGTTTTATCTTTCGCATCAAAATGTACATTAGCAATTTCAGTGGTAGAAAAGATGTGTTTATCTCTCGTTAATTCAATAAAGATGTTGCCGGAAGGCGGATGCTCAGTTGCTGTTGTCGAAACCAGTTCATGGTGAAATTCTTCAGCGAGGATGGCAGGGGAACAACCCATAAGAGCCATCGCCACTAGAGCGTTTAAAGGAGAAGAGGATTTATGCATAAAGCTTTCCTTATTTTTGTTGGGAAAGCGAAAAATCATAAGAATGCGAGCGAGTGTTTTTACTGAGATATGTCAAAGAAAATTTTGGTGCTTTTTGATAAGTGCAAACCCTTATTTTGGACAAAGTTGAGAAGTTTTGACATAGCGCAATGCGTGTTAACGCAACACGGTAGAATTAAGGCACGTTTTTGAGGAATTTTTATGGGTAAGCACATCCACGTTACCGACCCTTGCGGTGAGATTTTTTATTCGGAAGAAGACGGTTTTCGTTATCTTCATTTTGGCAGTCCTTGGATTCAGGGGGCAATGAAAGTTCGCCGTCCCTACGAGCTGGTTTTGGAGTACCCGAGACAGATGATGGCTGTCGGGCTTTTCTATCCGCACCCCAAACACATTTTGCAATTGGGGTTGGGGGCTGCGTCGCTCACCAAATTCTGTTATCGCTACACCGATGCTCAGGTTGATGTTGTTGAAGTCTCGCAACGCGTGGTGGCTGCCGCGTCGCAATGGTTTAAGTTACCAGAAGAAGACGATCGACTCACGGTGCATTTGGCAGATGCAAAGGAATTTATTGGTCATCGCCGTGGCTATGACAGTCCTGATTGGTTGCAAGTGGATTTGTATGACGCAGAGGCTGAAGGCCCTGTCTACGACGATGTGGAGTTTTATACGATGTGTCGTCGTGCTATGAATAAAGCGGGGAGTGTCGCCAGCTTTAACCTTTTCGGCAGCTGCTTTGAACCAAGCTTTGAAGCGATTTCAGAAGCGTTTGGTGGCCGGGTCTTGGTGATGCCTGAAATTGATGAGGGTAACCGTATTGTTTTGGCGTTTGCAGGTGAACGCTGCCCACTTGATTGGACTGAAATGTATGATCGGGCCAAACAATTGAAAGAGGCTTGGAAGTTGCCTGCCAAGAAGTGGGTCGATGGGATTAAATCGGTTAATGCTCTTGATGGATTAGAAAGTTTGTAGACAGGCAGTCAAAAAAGCGAATTGACCGACGAAAAGTCGGTCAATTTTTGCGAATAACCCTTGAGAAACAAAGTATAATTAATCTTTTCCACTTAACTTCATAGTAGGAATATGGAAGCGGAACGTATAAATCAAATTGAGGCGAAGATTTCCGACCTCACAGCTCGATTGATTGAGCGTCGATTAGAGGAAGTCAATCGCGAAATGGAAAATCCCGCTCTTTGGGATGATCCTGAAAACGCACAAAAAGTCAGCCGTGAGAAAAAACGTTTAGATGGCACGGTTGGCCTTTTCAAACAATTAACGAGCGGCGTCAATGACGCAGCCGAACTCTTTGAACTCTCCATGGCAGAAGAAGACTATCCCAGCGTAGAAGTGGTTGGGGATGAGGTCTTTACGTTGGAAAAAAGCGTTGAAAAATTAGAGTTTCAACGTATGTTTAACCAACCCATGGACCCTGCCAATTGCTTCATCGAAATCCAAGCCGGTGCCGGTGGTACTGAAGCTCAAGACTGGGCAAGCATGCTCGAACGTATGTACCTTCGCTACGGTGAACGCCAAGGCTTTACGGTGGAGTTGCAAGAAGAAACCGATGGCGATGTGGCCGGTATTAAGGGTTGCACCATTTATTTGCAAGGCGACTATGCCTATGGTCTGTTGCGCACGGAAACCGGTGTGCATCGTTTAGTGCGAAAGAGTCCTTTTGACTCTAATGCTCGTCGTCACACTTCCTTTGCGAGTGTGTATGTCTATCCGGAAATTGATGATTCCTTTGAAGTGGAAATCAATCCGGCAGATTTGCGAGTCGACGTTTTCCGCGCTTCGGGTGCCGGTGGTCAGCACATTCAAAAGACTGAATCGGCTGTGCGTATTACCCACATTCCGACGGGGATTGTGACGGTTTGCCAAAATGACCGTAGCCAACACCGTAACAAAGAACAAGCCATGGCCCAATTAAAGGCCAAGCTCTACGAAGCTGAAATGCGCAAACGTCGTGAAGTTCAACAACAAACGGAAGATGCCAAGAGCGATATTGCTTGGGGCCATCAAATCCGCTCCTATGTGTTGGATCAATCTCGCATTAAGGATTTAAGAACAAACGTTGAAACCGGCAACACGCAAGCCGTGTTGGATGGTGACTTGGAAGATTTCATTGAGGCTAGCCTCAAGCAAGGCGTGTAATAACGTCTAAAGACTACAAAAAAGGATGCTAAAAATGGCAGAAGAAAATATCGTTAACGCTGCTGCGGCAGACGACGAAAACCACATTATCGCTGAGCGTCGTGCAAAGCTCGCTAAGTGGCGCGAAGAAGGTCATGCTTACCCTAATGACTTCGTTCGCAAAGACTTTTTCGGTGATATCCGTGAACGTTTTGCAGACGTTACGGCTGAAGAGTTAGAAGCTCAAGCTAACCACGTGGCCGTCTCCGGCCGTATGATGCTCAAACGCATTATGGGTAAAGCCTCCTTTGCTACTTTGCGTGACGGTACCGGCACGATGCAATACTTCTTGTCCCCTGCAGAAATGGGCGAAGAAGCCTATGACAGCTTCAAGAGCTTGGACATCGGTGACATCGTGGCTGCCGAAGGTATTGTCTTCCGCACCAAGCGTGGTGAATTGTCTGTTCGTGTTCAAAAGCTTCGTTTAATGAGCAAGGCTTTGCGTCCTTTGGCTGAAAAGTTCAAGGGCTTGAGCGACCAAGAAATCTGCTATCGCCAACGTTACCTCGACTTGATCATGAATGATGAAAGCCGTGATCGTTTCATGAAGCGCAGCCAAGCGATTTCTGAAATCCGTAACTACATGGTTGAAAATCGTTTCATGGAAGTGGAAACGCCGATGTTGCACCCGATCCCTGGTGGCGCTAACGCTAAGCCCTTCATTACGCACCACAATGCGTTGGACATCGATATGTACTTGCGTATCGCTCCGGAACTTTATTTGAAGCGTTTGGTTGTGGGCGGTTTTGAACGTGTTTTCGAAATTAACCGTAACTTCCGTAACGAAGGCGTCTCTGTTCGTCACAATCCTGAATTCACGATGATGGAATTCTATGCTACGTATTGGACGTACAAGGATCAAATGGACTTCACCGAAGGTTTGTTGCGTACGGTGGCCGAGCGCGTGACGGGCTCCAGCATGATTCATTATCAAGGTCATGACATTGACTTCAGCAAGCCCTTCGATCGTTTGACGCCGCGTCAAGCCATCTTGAAATACGCTCCGCAATACACCGAAGAACAATTAAATGACGAAGCCTTCTTGCGCAATGAATTGAAGCGCTTGGGCGAACCGCAACCGGACTATGTCGGTATGGGCGCTTTGGAAATGGCTTTGTTTGAAGAAGTGGCTGAATCCAAGTTGATTCAACCGACCTTCATCATTGACTACCCGGTAGAAATCTCCCCGTTGGCTCGTGCCTCTGATGTCAATCCGGAATTGACCGAACGCTTTGAATTGTTCATGGCCGGTCGTGAAACTGCTAACGGTTTCTCTGAATTGAACGACCCGGAAGACCAAGCCGCTCGTTTCCGTGCTCAAGTCGAAGCCAAGGCTCACGGTGACGATGAAGCCATGTACTATGACGCTGACTACATCCGTGCTCTCGAATTCGGTTTGCCGCCCACCGGTGGCTGCGGTATCGGTATCGACCGCTTCGTGATGTTGTTAACTGACGCTCCGAGTATTCGCGACGTATTATTATTCCCGCACATGCGCCCAGAAGCGTAAACTAGAGGTATGAACGGTTCTCCTCGATGCATTCATCGAGGAGGAATCTACCTATCCAGTACTCAGAAGGAGCCCATTATGGTCGATACGGCAAAAGTAATGTCTGTCTATTCATCGATTAAGGAAAAAGTGGTTCAAACGGCGCCTGAAGGTTTCATTCGTTTCGCTGATAAAAAGGAAACGATTGGTTATGTCCGCAAAGACATTGCCATGAAGCTTGCGGGGGCAACGAGCGACTTTCGTCTTACAGATGTTTTAAGTTTCAGCGACGCAACGGTGGGCTCCGAAGCTTCTCGTACGTTGGCTTTGAGAAAAGCCACTGACATTTTGGGTAAGCTCAATTTGTTGCCTGAAGGCGTTTCCAACGAATTGGTGGATATTCGCTTATCGGTCTACGACGGTACGTATTGCCAAGCCCCGCGTAACTTAGCTCGTGTTCTCGGTTTATTGACGACGTCGGTTCGCTTAAATGCCTACGATGCTCAAGGCGCTTTCTTATTAGCCAAGCGTATGCCTGAAAAGGCAATCGGCGCCGGCAAGTGGGATAGTTTGGCCGGTGGTTTGGTTAAGGCTAGTGAACAACCCATGCAAGCTCTTTACCGTGAACTCTATGAAGAAGCCGGTTTAACGACTTCTGAAGTGGAAATCACCGAAGGCGCTCGCTTTGTTCAGGAATTTGCAGTGGCCGAAGGCATGGTTCGCGAAGTGGTATTGAGTTTCGACGGTCGTTTGAAGGCTGGTGTTAAGCCTGCCAATCAAGACGGTTCTGTTTCGGAATTCAAGTCCATGAGCACCGAAGAAGCTTTAACCGTTGCTACGAACGGTGACATGATGTACGCAGCTGCGATTAGCATTTGTGAGAGCGCAATGCGTCAATGCGGTCAACGCATTGAAGAAAAGTGGTTGCACTATCGCGGTCAATTGAACATCTAATCGTTGACTAACAAAGAAGCCGGGCAGTTGTCCGGCTTTTTTTGATGTCTGTTTTAAAGTCAAAAATAAACCCGAATTTCGTAATGAAACTCGGGTTTAATTTTTTGGTTAGGCAATCAAAAGGTGATTGCCTAATGGCGTCTTAAAGACTATACCATCACCAATGCCAACGTAATGACAGAGATGAAGCAGGGGATAGCCGTACGCTTAGCCACTTCAATCGGGTTAGCCATAGCAATACCGCAAACCACCACCATAGCACCAGCGATCGGGGAGGACGTACGACCCAAGGCACCGGTCAAGAAGGCCAAGCCGCCCAAGTGAGGAATGTCCATACCGAAGTCAGCAGCGTGCGGGGTCACAGCTTCGTTGAAAGCGAACGTAGCAGCGTCACCAGAACCCGTGATCACACCAAGGATCCACGGACCGAGAGAACCACCCCAACGGGCGATTTCATTGGATTCACGCAACAAGGCAACGAACGTATCGATCAAACCAGCAGAACGCAAGCCGGCAGCGAAAACGCCAGCGGCAATGATGATACCCATGATGTTGCCGTAGCCCTTACCGAGACCGTTAAAGAAGCTCTTAGAGAAGTCTTGCGGGTTAACGCGGGTAATGAGCAAGCAGAGAATAGCACCGGAGACCATGGCTTGAGCCACACCCATCTTGATTTGCGGAACAATCGTGTTACCCAAAACCAAGATCACGATCGGGAGCAACGGAACCATAGCGTAGATGAAGTTCGGCTTTTCAACCGTTTCGACCTTGTCGGAAACGTGAACGTTGATGTTGTCCGTAGCTTGGCCCTTATCGCCAAACATGATGCAAACGAGGAGCAAACCGATGATACCGATTGCGTAGATGATGCAGCTATACGGCGTATGCAAAGCGATGAAGTCCATGATTTCCATGTTGGAGATCTTGGCGATGTACACGTTGTGTGCAGAGCCCGGGGACACCACACCACCGTACGTACCCATCATCACGGCAGCAGCAGCGGCAGCCGGCTTAATACCAGCGCGCAACATCACCGGGATCAACGTAGAACCCACAGCAGCAGCCACACCGGAGGCAGACGGAATAGCAACGTTAATCACCATCGTCACAGCCGTACAAACCGGGATCAAGAAGATGCCCAAGCCACGAATCGGCGTAGCAAGAAGTTGAACCAAGTGTTGGTCGCACTTCGTGAAGGAAGAAACATAAGCAAAACCCATGGAAGCACAAATAGCCATGATGAGGCCACCGTTGGTCATGGACTTAGCAAAGGAGTTAAAGGCATTCATCGGGTCGAGTGAAATACAGCACAAGACCAAACCAGCCGTGAAAAGGACCAAACGCGTTTCGTAGCGCTTAACCAAAGCAACGATGGTTAAAACTACCACGACGATCGCGATCCAGTTCAGAATCGTCATAATAATATCTCCGAGAGAGTAGTTTGAGATGAGGCAATTTTACAGGAATGTGTCACATTCCGTTTCAATGTAAACCCTTAATTCTTTAGGTTTCCTTGCGGTAAAACAGAAGTTCAGTCCACCTTTGCTAAATGCTCAAGTCGAGTTAGCGCCATATTGGTGATAACCGAGACTGCCAAAGGCAAAACTTCATCGTTGAAATCAAACTGTTGGTTGTGAAGCGAGACGTTATGATTTTCGTCACGGATACCTACACGAATGATCGAACCGGGGATTTTTGCCAAGTATTCAGAGAAGTCTTCGGAGCTCATAAAAGGTTTGATGATTTTGACGTGATCCTCGCCAATTAATTTGCGAGTTGCGTCAATTGCGGCTTCGGTTTGTTCTTCACTATTAATAACAGAAGCGACATAGCGCGTGTACTTATAGTCCACTTCGCAATCATTGGCTAAAGCAATTCCCTTAACAATCTTTTCAATCTTGGCTTCCACCATATCGCGGATTTCCGGCAAGAATGTGCGAACCGTGCCACTTAAAGTGCATTGGTGAGGTACGACATTAAAGGCTTCAAAGCGACCTGAGTTGATGGAACAAATCGAAACAACCGCGCATTCAATCGGATCAACCTTACGAGAAACGATAGTTTGCAAAGCCATAACAATTTGAGAGGCAACAGGAATCGTATCGATGCCTTGATGCGGACGGCCACCGTGAGTGCCTTTACCTTTAATGATGATTTGAACACTGTCGGCCGCGGCTTGCAAGGGACCGGCTTTCATGCCGATATCGCCCTTATCGAGGTTGGGTTCTGTGTGGCCACCGTAGATTTCGTCGATACCGTACTTTTCAATTAAACCGGCATCCACCAAGGTCTTGGCACCAATACCGGTTTCTTCTGCTGCTTGGAAAACAAACACGACTTTGCCAGGGAAGTCTCGGTGAGAGCTGATATAACGAGCTGCGCCCAAAACCCAAGTCATGTGACCGTCGTGGCCGCAAGAGTGAGACTTACCTTCGATTTGACTGGCCCAAGGCTTACAAGAGCCGTCATTCATCGGCAAAGCGTCAATGTCAGTACGAACTGCGATGGTTTTGCCGGGGCGGTTGCCTTCAACAGTAGCAACGACACTGCCCTTAACCAACTCGGTATCAATGTCTGTAATGCCCCAACCTTTCAGGTATTCGCAGATTTTGGAGACGGTGCGTTCCGTGTCAAATCCAAGATCAGGATGTTGGTGGAAATCATGACGAATTGCAGTCAATTCATCGGCCCATTGGGCAACACCAGGTAAGAGTTTTTCTTCGCATAAAACGGTCATAAGGACACCTCTTAAAAAGAAAAGTTTTCCGATTCTAAGCTTGATACGATTTTGTATGAATCGATACAAAGCAGTTTACAAGAAGTTCTTAACATTAAATTGCCCAAATACTATGTACTAAAACATTTTTCGCCACATAGTAGGGAGTTTCCGTTTGACAAATAATGACGGATTGACCAACAGGAAGATTTTGTTTTTCAAATGCCGTCAACCATTTTGCATCATGATT
>USIM01000015.1 GCA_900554675.1 uncultured Sutterella sp. | reverse complement strand
CAACACAAAAAGATTTTACCGACTAGTCGGCGATCACGCTTAGAATCCTGCACGAAAAATCGGACCTTTGAATAACCCAAAGGTCCGAAAGTGTGCGTAAATGTTTCAGAGGGTTTGAGGCGTATCCTTGTGACAATACGCTCGAATCAACTCTCGAACGCCGTAGAGTTTTGCCAAACTCCACATGCCTTCGGGAAGATTAACAATCTTTGGACTCAACCCTTTTTGTTGGGCCGATTCCAGCCACTTAAGAATGAGAGCCAAGAGCGCACTGTCGGCCTGTTCAACGCCTGTGCAGTCAAACACTTCATCACCGGCCGCAATGGCTTTTTCGGCTTGGGGTTCCAACTCACTCATATCATTAAGAGTGACAATTTTTTTAGAAATTAACACAACCCAAATCCTGAAAATGTTATTACTTGCTTGCAGTCTTTAAGCGCTCTTCCATGCGACGAATCAAACCGTCAATGCCTTCTTGAGCGGCAATGTTGCCATATTGGCTACGATAGTTACTCACCAACCAAACGCCCTCAACATTAACGTCAATGACTTGCCAACCCTTGTCTTTGATGTTACGAAGACGATACACCATCGTCACTTCGGGCTTGCTGTTATCGCTCTTAGACTTCATCCCAGTGCGGACAATGGCTTCCGTTCCGTCATTTTGACCGTGCGGCAAAACACGCACCACTTGATCGGTTGCCAAGCTCAAACCGCCTGAATAAACGGAAATTAACGTTTCACGGAACAAAAATTGCAAACGATCGCGTTGTTGCGGCGTCGCTTGGCGCCACTTCGGTCCCACAGCCATGCGCGTCATGCGCAAAAAGTCGACATTGGGCATCATTTTTTCATCAACAAGACGTTCAACCGCCTTTTTATCCCCTTTTTGCACTTTGGGATCCGCGGCAATCGCAGTCAAAATTTCGTTGGAAACACGTTCGACAAAAGCTTCTGGCGATTCAGCAGCCTGCAAAGCAGGTGCACTCACCAAAAGCATCAAAGAACCCACAAGGGTTAAAAGCGTTCTGCGCAACATCATTAAAAATTCCTAATTAAAACTCTTCGTCTTCGAATTCATCCGCCGGCAATTCAATCGGAGGATTGCCATCCCAAACCATGCTTAAACGGTGTTGGAGATAAGCATCGCGAATTGCAACATAGGGATCCAATGCCGTTCCAAGCATGGCATCGGTTGCCAAAAGTTGGGCACGTTCATTGACCATGTAAACACCAGAAGCTGACCAACCAAGCCAGTGCCACTCTTGATCGGCTTCGCTGATATAAGTCATCGGATTCATGGCAACTGAAACACCCTTGCCAATACTGTCACGAACAGTGCTATAGCCCAACATCGGCCAAACGATATAAGGACCTTGTGGGACGCCCCACTTGCCTAACGTTTGACCAAAGTCTTCCGGTGCATGGGCAAGATTCCAATGAGAAGCCACATCAAAAATACCAACCACACCGATCGTAGAGTTCACTAAAAAACGAACGAAGCTCACGCCACCATCGGCCAACTTCCCTTGCAAAAGGTTATTGAGCGTATTATCAAGTTCACCCAAATTTTGAAAGAAATTGCTCACGCCGGTTTGAACGGGTTTGGGCACATACTCAACGTAATTGCCAACGGATGCAAGATCAACTCATCGAGCTTCATATTGAAAGCATGCGTTTGGCGATTCACTGTTTCAAAGGGGTCTGCCGGATTCTCCCCCGAATGAGGAGGAACAACGGCACAACCCACCAAACTTGTCGCCAATGTCACACCGAGTACGGAATGTTTCAAAGAAAACGACATTAGACCTTATTCCTTGCTCTTATTTTCAACAAAGCTGTACATGAACTTGCTGACCATTTGTTCAAGCACCATAGCGGATTGCGTACGGCGGATCTTGGAACCCGCACCCAACACTTCCTCATCAGCACCGGCCACCAAGCCAATGTATTGTTCGCCCAACAAGCCAGAAGTCAAAATTTGTGCTTCGCTATCGGCGGGGAATTCAAACCCTGCATCAATGCTCATCACCACTTTGGCTTGGAACATCTCATTATCAAACGTCACGCTCTCAACTCGGCCCACAACAACACCGGCACTTTTGACCGGTGCACGAGATTTCAACCCACCGATATTGTCAAACAAAGCCTCAACCTGATAAGACTTTTGACCAAAGGTGAAACTGCCGAGATTAGCTGCCTGTAAGGCGGTAAAAAGCAGTGCAGCAAACCCCATGACGACAAATAAGCCGACCATCAACTCGACACTGCGTTTACGTTCTGAACGTCTTTCCATCTGAAAGCCCCTTTTACTTACTAAACCGAGAACATCATGGCTGTCATAATGAAGTCCAACCCTAAAACCATAAGGGAGGAGATCACAACGGTACGCGTCGTCGCTCTCGAAACGCCTTCGGGCGTCGGACGTGCATTGTAGCCTTGATAAAGAGAAATTAAACCGACCGCAATGGCAAAAACCACAGCCTTGATAAGACTGTTGCCAATATCGGAGAAAATGTCGACTCCGGCTTGCATCTGCGACCAAAATGCTCCACCGTCAACGCCAATCATGACCACGCCGACAATCCAAGCACCAAAAATGCCCACTGCGGAGAAAATACTGGCCAAACACGGCAAAGAAATCAAAACGCCCCAAAAGCGAGGTGCCAACACACGGCGAACGGGATCAACCCCCATCATTTCCATGGCTGCCACTTGTTCACCCGCACGCATCAAACCGATTTCTGCCGTCAAGGAGGTTCCAGCTCGACCTGCAAACAATAGCGCCGCAACCACCGGCCCCAATTCACGCGTCAAACACAAAGCAACCATGACACCCAGGGCCTGTTCGCTACCGTAATTGACCAAAATGAAGTAGCCCTGCAAAGCAAGCACGAAACCCACAAACAAACCGGACACCGCAATAATCAAAAGCGAATAATTCCCGATAAAGTGGATTTGCTGACAAACCAAGCCGAAACGCGACAAAGAAGCGGGCAGCTCCTTAAAGAGCTGAACGGCAAAAATAGCCAAACGCCCAACGTGACGAACTTGATCAAGAGTCCATGCGCCTAAATCCATCAATGCTTTCATCTCGAACCTACCCCAAACTCTTGAGCAATCGGGACGGCCGGATAGTGGAATGCCACAGGACCATCAGGCTGCGCTTCAATAAACTGCCTTACGTACGGATCGGTCGAAGCACTCAATTGCTCAGGTGTACCTTCACCCACAATACGACCCGAAGAGATCATATAAACATAGTGCGCAATCGCAAACGTTTCCGGCACATCGTGCGTCACGATAATACTGGTTGCCCTTAACGCATCGTTTAAGTCTCGAATTAATCGAGCTGTGATCCCCATCGAAATCGGATCCAACCCTGCAAAGGGTTCGTCATACATGATCAATTGGGGATCAAGCGCTGTTGCACGAGCCAAGGCCACACGGCGCGCCATCCCGCCGGAAATTTCGCTTGGCATCAAATCGGCCGCACCACGAAGCCCCACGGCGTTTAATTTCATCAGCGCCATGCGAACAATCAAATCTTCGCTCAAAGAGGTTTGTTCGCGCAACGGAAACGCCACATTGTCCAGCACGGACATGTCGGTAAAAAGAGCACCAAATTGAAAAAGCATCCCCATGTTTCGGCGAGCTGCATAAAGCGAAGCTTTGTCATTGGGATCCAATACCTGACCATCAAAGAGCACTTCCCCTTCATTGGGTTGCTCCAATCCCCCAATGAGTTTTAACAATGTGGTTTTGCCCATGCCTGAGCCGCCCATGATCGCAACCACCTTGCCACGACCAAAGCGCATGGTTACGTTATCGAGAATAACCCGCTTTCCGTAACCGAACGTCACATTGTTAACAACAACCAAATCACTCACAGTGAAACCTTCCAATAATGACTGAATTTACATTCAGAGGACAATATTATATCGACCTATCCTCATCTTCGGGGTGATTAAAAACAACTGATTTGTAAGTTCAAACCCCTTATCAGAACGGCCAATCCCCCTCTTCTGAAACTTAACAAATACAGCATATCTGAACTGCAATTTTTTTGCCCATAAAAACTTTTCTAATCACACTCTAAGTGTTTAAAAACGCAACAGAATTCGATAAAATAACGAGCTTTAATAGAAATCCTTCAGACTTGTTACAGCTCGTTGCCAACAAATATTTCCAAAGTGCACGCGCTTCAGTACCATTAGTCTGGATTGGTTCAACTCTCTTTTGAGCCTTGGCGCAATATTCGTACTCGTTGCAATGAAAAAGAAAACGTCTTCCCAATCTTTCGGGTTTAAAAAATTATTAAAGTGGACTTGCCTGGCTGGCGCCGCTGTTGGTGTCATTGGTGTTTCCGTTGGTCTTGTGGCCTTTTCTGTTGTCTACTATCGTTTGCCTTCCATCGAAGCCTTAACGGAATACCGCCCCAAAGTGCCGCTCCGCATTTACACCGCTGACGGTGACCTCATTGGCGAATTTGGCGAAGAACGACGCGACTTTGTGCCCATTGAAGAAATGCCACGCCACATGCGTTTAGCGATTTTGGCGGCCGAAGACAACGGTTTTTACGAACACTCCGGTATTGAATTCATGGGGTTTGTGCGTGCTGCCTTAGCTAATATCTTGACCGGTCGCAAGGGTCAAGGTGGCAGTACCATCACGATGCAAGTGGCCCGAAACTTCTTCTTGAGTTCAGAGCGAAGCTACACTCGTAAGCTTTACGAAGTCGCCTTATCTCTTAAGATTGAACAAAATTTAAGCAAAGATAAGATTTTTGAAGTCTATGCCAACCAAATTTTCTTGGGTAACCATGCTTACGGCTTCGGCAGTGCTGCCAAAACTTATTTTGGTAAAGACTTAAGAAACGTCTCCATTTCTGAAGCCGCTGTGTTAGCAGGCCTTCCTGTGGCGCCCAGTGCCTATAACCCCCTCGTTAACATGAAACGAGCCACCATGCGTCGCAATTACGTGTTGGGCCGTATGTTGCAATTGGGCTATATCGATGACATCACGTACGAAAGCGCCTTAGCTCAACCCATTGAAGTTCAAGCTGCTTCAGCCCAATTGAAAAAGACCACGTTGCTTACTCAAGATTTGCACGCAGGTTATGCTGCCGAATTAGCCCGCATGCTCTTGGTGCCTTACTTTGGCGATGTCATCTACAACCAAGGCCTTAATGTCTACACAACAATTCGTAGCAAAGATCAACGCGTGGCGAGCTCTGCCGTTCGAAAAAATCTCGTCGAATACGACCGTCGCTATGGCTATCGCGGTGTTGAGCGCTATGTGGATCTGTCTGATCCCCAAACTCGCGATGCCAACATCCGTCATGGCCTCTCTCAAGTTGTCTCCAGCACGAACCTTTTGCCCGGTGTCGTCACGGAATTGACCCCTAAAAGCATGAAGGTGCAAATTGCTAACAACGATGTGATCACGCTCGATGCCCAGGGCTTTGAGTTTGCTAAGCGCTTTATTGCGCAAAAGGGGCAAACACTCAACGGTCGTTACAAAGACGGCGAATTGCGAGTCGGAGCCATTGTCCGTATCACACAAGATAAAAAGGGACGTTGGTCTTTAGGGCAAATTCCTGTTGTTGAAAGTGCCTTTATTTCCGGCAATTTTGAAACGGGAGCCATTTACTCGCTCGTGGGTGGCTTTGACTTCAAACTCAATCAGTTCAATCACGTCACACAAGCCTCCCGTCAACCGGGTTCAAGCTTTAAACCCTTTATTTATTCGGCTGCGCTTGATAAGGGCTTTACGCCGACAACGGTGATCAATGATGCACCGATTTCCATTGATCCGCGTTTAACGGGCGGTAAACTTTGGGAACCGCGTAACTATGATCGTCGTTTTGACGGCCCGATGACGCTTGCCACGGCATTGAAAAAATCAAAGAACTTAGTTTCTGTTCGCATCATGCAGGCCATTGACCCCTATTATGCGCAACAATATCTGACGAAATTCGGTTTTGATGCCAAGGACCATCCTCCGCTTTTAACAACGGCTCTTGGCGCCGGTTCCGTCACCCCATGGGAAATGCTCACCGGTTACTCAGTCTTTGCCAATGGCGGCTTCTTGGTTCAACCTTACCTCATTGAGAAGGTCACCGATAGTGAGGGCAACGTGTTGATGCAAGCGCATCCGCGTGTCGCGGGACAAGACGCACCGCGTACTCTTGATGCTCGTAATGCGTTCATTATGAATTCGTTATTGCACGGTGTGGCCACTGATGGTACGGGCCGTCGAGCAGGCAATGCCCTCAAGCGTAATGACATCGGTGCCAAGACCGGTACAACAAACGACTCTGTGGACGCTTGGTTTGCGGGTTATGCCGGTAACATCGCCGCTGTTGGTTGGGTCGGTTACGACAAACCCAAACCCTTGGGTGCAACGGAAACCGGTGGTGGTTTGGTCTTACCGATTTGGGTTGAGTACATGCAAACGGCCCTAAAGGGCGTGCCGGAGTACTATCGTCCACAACCTTCTGACGTCATCAATATTGACGGAGACCTTTACTATGCTGACCAAGCCCACAACTCGGTGCAAACGCTAGGTCTTGGCGAATCCACCACGCCGGAAGAGGTAGATCCGATCAGCGGAACGATTCGAGATCAAATCTTCTAATGCGTTGATAACTTGCTCTACGAAAGCTCGACCTTATGGCCGAGCTTTTGTGTTAAAAGAGCTGAAAGCACCGCTTCGATGGTCTGAGATTTGGCGGATTCAACCCAATGAGAGTCAATCCAGTCAAAGCGATACCCCCCTTTAAGACTTGCCAACCAAATCTGTTTCATGGGCGTTTGCTGATTAATGACGATTTGAAAACCATCATCGGTTTCAATGGTTAGAACATTTCCCTGACGCTCAATATCCAGATCTTCACCTAGAGCTTCGATACAAGCTTCAAGATCATCAAAAGTTTTTTGTGCAAGTGCGATAAACTCTGTTTCTGTCATAGTTAATTCAAATTGAAAGTTACTCTTATGAACCGTTTTAAAATTTTAGCGATTCTTTTCAGCTCCATTTTACTGACTGCGTGTGGCCTCAAGAGTGGTCTTTATATGCCACAAAAGGCACCGATGCCGACCGAATCCATCGAAAGCGTCGAAAACACGACGGTTGACACTCAACAAGTCACCCAACCGTAACATTGGCCATTGCCTACGGAGACTTTTATGGCTGATACCTTTTTGCCGGGGCCGCAATGGCACTATTGTGGCAATGACCTGTATTGTGAAAACGTAAAGTTGGCCGATCTCGCTCGAGATTACGGCACCCCTCTTTACGTCTATTCGAAAGACGCAATTGTTAAGGCTTATGAGGCCTACACTCAAGCCCTTAAAGGCTTCCCTCACCTCATCTGCTACGCCGCCAAGGCCAATGCCAACATTGCAATTTTGCAACTGCTCGCCCAATTAGGAAGTGGCTTTGACATTGTCTCCGCGGGGGAACTCACGCGCGTGTTGCATGCGGGCGGTAACCCTCAAAATGTAACGTTTTCCGGCGTTGCTAAAACAGAAGCCGAAATTGAATTTGCGCTCAAAGTCGGCATCAAGTGCTTTAACGTTGAAAGCATTCCCGAGCTCTCTCGTATTGAAACGGTTGCCGCACGTACCAATTGCATTGCACCGATTTCTGTTCGCGTAAATCCTGACGTCGACGCCCACACTCATCCCTACATTTCAACGGGTCTAAAAAACAACAAATTCGGTGTTGATTACGATGAGTGCCTTGCGCTTTATCGCCATGCACATCAAAGTCGTTGGCTTAGAGTTGTAGGAATTGACAGTCACATTGGGTCTCAACTCACTGATATGTCTCCGTACCTTGATGCTTGTGACAAAATCCTCGACTTAGTTATCCACCTTCAAGACGAAGGCATCACGCTCGAGCACGTTGACTTCGGAGGTGGCGTCGGCGTCCGATACCAAGACGAAACGCCCTTGGACATTACCGAGTTGACGCGTCAATTGCACCAAAAGATGATGGATCGTGGCTTGGGTCATTTATCCATGATTTTTGAACCCGGTCGTTCCATGGTTGCCAATGCCGGTGCCTTGCTCACAACGGTGCAATACATCAAGAAAACACCGGTTAAAAACTTTTTAGTGGTTGATGCCGGTATGACAGAGATGATGCGCCCTGCCCTTTACGAAGCTTGGATGCCCATCCTTCCGATTCAAATCCAAGAACACTTGACGGCCCAAACTTACGATATCGTGGGCCCCGTGTGCGAATCCAGCGACTGGTTGGGTAGAAAGCGTGTTCTTAAGACAGAGGCAGGACAATGCCTTGCGATGACTGTTGCGGGCGCTTATGGCATGAGCATGGCCAGTAACTACAACTCCCGCCCACTGGTGGCCGAAATTTTGATTGATAAGGACCGAAGCTTCCTGATTCGTCATCGTCAAAATATTGAAGACACTTGGCAATTAGAGCGTCTTATCTAAGTCTTTACACAAAAAGCCCCTCGGTGATAGTGTTTTCACTAGTGCCGAGCGCAAATCTTGGTGATAGAGTTGCCTCATTCAATAATTATTGTTTTAGGAAATCTTTATCACCATGGATTGGCTGAGTTCCTTACTAACCAACCCTGATTCCATTGCACACATCCTTTTGGTTTATTCCATTGTGATTGCTCTCGGTATGGGTTTGGGAAGAATTAAAGTTTTCGGTGTCTCGCTCGGTGTCACGTTTGTGTTATTTGCCGGGCTTGCACTTAACTATTTTGGCTTCCAAGTCAACGGGCAAGTTTTATCGTTCATTCGTGACTTTGGTCTTATCTTGTTTGTCTTTTTTATTGGCTTACAAGTGGGCCCCTCCTTTTTCTCCTCTTTCAAATCGGGTGGGATTATCCTCAACGGTTTGATGATTTTGGCCGTATTCTTGAGCTTAGTGGTCACGATTGTTCTTTACTTCATGTTTGCCGACACGTTGAGCTTGGCTCAAATGCTCGGTGTTCACTACGGTGCTGTGACCAATACGCCGGGCTTAGGTGCAACACAAGAGGCCCTTACCCACATGGGCTATCAAGGTGAAGATATCGCTATTGCCTACGCCTGTTCCTATCCTTTAGGCGTTGTAGGCATTATCGGTACTGCTATCGTTTTACGTCTGATTTTCCGCATTGATATGAAGGAAGAAGACCGTCACTGGGAAGAAGAAGAACAGGCCAGTAACGCTGCTCCGATTTACTTCCATGTAACGGTCGCCAATCATGCATTGGAAAATCGCAGCATTCGAGATATTCGTCAATTTATCGGACGTCCCTTCATCTGCTCTCGCATCATGCACGAGGGTGAGATCTCTAGCCCAACGGCAACCGCTGTTGTTCACGTCGGCGATAAAGTTCGTATCGTTTCTGCTGAAGAAAATAAGAGCGCCATCGTTGCCTTTTTTGGTGAAGAAGATACCGAAATCGATTTAGCAACGGAACATAGCCCCATTACGTCTCGCCGTATTGTGGTAACGCGTCCTGATGTTAACGGTATCTCCATTGCGGATTTACACCTCAGTCACTACGACGGTATCAACATTACGCGTATTTACCGTGCCGGTATGCAGCTTTTCCCCTATCAAAGCCTGCATATCCAAATGGGCGACCAACTTTACTGTGTGGGTCCTGAAAACTCCTTGGCTCGCTTAGAAGCTCGCTTGGGTAACAAGATTAAGCACTTGGAACACCCCAACCTTATTGCTATTTTCATCGGTATCACGATTGGTATTTTGTTTGGCTCTTTACCGATCGTCATCCCTGGTATGCCGGTACCATTAAAGCTCGGCTTAGCGGGTGGCCCCTTGATCATCGCTATTTTGCTGGGTCGTTATGGTCCAACCTTTAAGTTGGTCACTTACACCACGTCTTCTGCCAATCTCATGGTTCGAGAACTCGGTATTGCACTCTTCCTCGCCAGTGTCGGTTTATCTGCCGGGACGAAGTTCGTTGATGCTTTGGTGGTTGGTAACGGTCCTTTATACGTTGTTTTGGGTCTCTTTGTGACCATTATTCCGTTGATTATTGTGGGTTGCATTGCTCGTCACTACTTTAAGATCAACTACCATAGCATCGTAGGTCTTTTAGCCGGAGCCACAACGGATCCTCCCACTTTGGCCTACGCGGCTACATTGTCTGAGAAAAATAGCTCGGCCGTGGCTTACTCAACGGTTTATCCGCTTGCCATGTTCTTGCGCATTTTGACCGGTCAGTTGGTGCTACTCATCATGTGGAATTTCGTCTCTATTTAAAGGACACGGAAATTCACGAAAAACCTCCCCACTATCGACAGAATAATGGGGAGGTTTTCACATGACCCCGTCTTGCGTGTAAGATTGCAGTTCGATCATTGGATTTAAATTATTTTAAGAGGTAATTGCCTTGAGTTTATTCGACAGCGCTCGTTTCCGTTTATCGGTTTCACAAATCTCGGGGCTCCCGACAATGGAAGTCCCTGAAATTGCCTTTGCAGGCCGCTCTAACGCCGGTAAATCAACGACCATCAATGTTTTAACTCGTCAAGGACGTTTGGCATTTGCTTCCAAAACGCCGGGGCGCACGCAACTCATTAACTTCTTTTCGTTGACAAAGAAAAACGAAGAAGGCGGACGCACACACGTGGCTGACCTCGTAGACTTACCCGGTTATGGCTTTGCTAAAGCGGCTGAGCAAACACGTAAAACGTGGTCTGAACTCATTGGTGGTTATTTGGCTGACCGCAGCAACCTCACTGGCATTGTCATTGTTATGGATGCCCGTCGTCCTTTCATGCCGACCGACCAATGGGTCATTGACTTTTTAAGCACCCGCCCCGTTCGTTTGCACTTTTTGCTCAATAAGGCCGATCAGCTCAACAATCAAGGCAAAAAAGACGCTCTGCGTCAAGCTCGTGAAGTTGCAAAACAAATGGGCCCGCACGTCACCGTGCAACTCTTTTCTGGCTTAAAGCGTGAAGGTGTTGATGAATTGCGAGAAACACTTTTGAAGTGGATTAATCGCGAAGAAATCTTAGACGTGGAGTAATGACAAAAAAAGCATCGAAAACCTCGGTGCTTTTTTGTTGTAAGAAATTTTTAGTACCCGCGAACTTTTCGAAGTTCTCTGCCCTCACGCTTAGTGGGACGGCCTTTAGTAGTACGATCCATCGCTGGTTCAACGGCAAGTTTGCGCATCTGTGCGCTTTGCTCGCGTCGCATGCGCCCA
>USIM01000014.1 GCA_900554675.1 uncultured Sutterella sp. | reverse complement strand
CACCACAACCAAGGCTGCACGCTGTGAATGTGGAGGACTTTTTGAACTTGATTTCAAAGCGCCGGCTTGGGATGAAAAATTAATTGATCACAATGAATGGAGTCAATTCCGTTACCGTGCATTTATGGCAATGGACGATGATCAAACGTGGCGCTCCATCACTATGGGTGAAGGGATGACACCGGTCATTCGTTTTAACGATGATGTGATGTTCAAAATGGACTACACCATGCCTACGCTCTCCTTTAAGGATCGTGGCGCAGCAACGCTTGTTGCGCACTGTAAGAGTATTGGTGTTACGCATTGCGTTCAGGATTCGAGCGGCAACGCAGGCAACAGCGTTGCGGCCTATTGCGCTCGTGCCGGCATCAATTGCGAAATTTACGTTCCTGAAGGCACGAGTCCGAAAAAGATCACCATGATTGAATCTCACGGCGCAAAAGTACACGTTATTGAGGGCACGCGAGATCACTGTGCAGATGTCTGTCGCAGTCAGGTCAAAGAACATGGCGCTTACTACGCCAATCACGTCTACAACCCTTATTTTTACGAAGGGATGAAGGCCTATATTTACGAGGTGTTTGAACAACTCAAACGCATTCCTGAAAATATTGTCATTCCTGTAGGTAACGGCACTTTGTTTATCGGTGCGATTAAGGCCTTGGAGCACCTTCACGAAAGCGGTGCCATTGACCATTTCCCCAATGTCATTGCGCTTCAAAGTGAGTTGTGTGATCCGCTCTATCAAGCTCAACAACAAGGTCTCAATGAACCCGCTCCAGTGAACCCGCAACCGACAATGGCCGAAGGTATCGCCATTGGAAAACCGATGCGTGGGAAAGAAGTGCTTGATATGATTGCCAGACACAATATTGAAGTGGTAACCGCTCCGGAAGATTTAATTTTGAAGTGTCGTCACGAAATTGCTCGTCGTGGTATTTATTGTGAACATACTACTGCCGCCAATTACGCTGCGTACGTTCACTACTGCGAACTTCACGGACGCACACCCGATGCATTAATCACGATGTGCGGAGCTGGTATTAAGTCCGATCATTAAGATCAACATTTGTTGTTTTATTGATAACAACAATAAAACATTTGATCAATTGTTAATTTGTACATTTGATTCATAAAAGGCTTTGAAAAATCAAAGCCTTTTATTATTTAAAGAAAGAACTCATTATCTCGATGAATAGCTGCTATGGGTGCTAGTTTTTGACCAATCATCCCTCTTATCTGTTCCGGTAAGACGCGTGACTGTTGCGAACAAACAAAGACGCAACGCATACATAAAATGCATTTTTGAGCATCTACCTTTGACGGATCGTTTGCATCAATTGCTCCGACAGGACACAATCTGACACACTGACCGCACTTTACACAATTGCCGTCAATGATTGGTGTCAAAGGAGACTTTGTCCACGAACGGTACGGATAGTCACCAGGCACTTTTACAGCCACACATTCCGTTTGAAAGAGCTTTTGCTTTGCCATTCGAGCAAACGCCTTCAAATTCGTTAAATCAACGTCTGAAGGGCGATTTTGAGCAACCGCGGGAACCATTGAGTGGCGAGCAACAACAGTGGCGCTGGCAACGGGTATACCACCGAGTTCTACAACCGTGTTATTGAGCTCTAAAAGCGCATCCTCAACAGCTCGATTACTGTAAGTAACAAGCGTAACGACCTTAACTCCTTTAAGAGAAAACCTTTTCAACCTCTCAACCATCAGCTCTGGCAAACGACCGCCAAAAACCGGCCCTGCAATCACCATCGGTTCTTTTGGGTCAAAAGTTTCATCGACCAAATGCGTCTTTGTTAAATCGACAACGTTGACTTTCTCCCCTAACACACTTGCAACGGTCAAGGCCGCTCGTTTTGAGTTCCCCGTTGGACTAAATAACAAGACATTTACCATACAAACCTCTCAAGAATTTAGAAATAGCGAACCTGCACCATAAAAGCTTCGAAATTAAACGGATTGGGGGCTAATGCAAATAATTTCTGACAAAACTCGCGCGCATGGCGCTGATCACCGTCAAGCTTATCATCCGCCAATCGATACCAATCGACAGTACGGAAAGAACAAGGATTCTTTTTAACGTCCAAATCCACCCAATGTGCACTCATCAAACCAATCAAACGTAATAAATCTTCATTGCTTTGCAGTTTTGTTCCTGCAATATAGAGTCCCTTGTTATCTTGATAACGATAGAAACCAAGACAATCAATAATTTGAGTCACGATCGGTGGCAACGAGCCCTTAAGACAATAGACATCGCACTCATCCAATAGCATTAAAGGCGTACGAGGTAAAAGCGCAGCCAAGTCACGCAAGTAGCGATCTACGTTCTTAGACAATAATGTTTCGCCCAGGTACTCACGAGCCACGAAATAGCGGTTAATTAAATCTTCAATGACTTCTGCTTCATATCCCACAGGAACCGTTTGCTTATGACTGTAGTAATCAATCGCTTCACGCAAGCGGCAAGCAAAGATTGCGTCCACAATTAGACGATCCTCTGGCGTTAATTGTGAGTCCTCCATAACGTATTGTTCATACTCAGGCTCTTCTTCAACAACACCAAAGAAAATTCGGATTCGACCCGCAGCTTTAGCTTCCGACAATCTGATTTCAACTGAGCGCCATGCACCCGTTGAGCAAACCATTCCTAAAACGACATCGCTTTCTTCGGCCCCCACATCCATCAATAATGTCGCCACCGAATGTGCACGCATAAAAGCGCGAGGATAGTCTCGGCAAATCTCCACACTCACTGCATGAAAACGCGCTGACAACTCCATCGTTTCAAATCTTTTCTCATGCTCTAATAATTGCATCTGATGCTCCAATGATCGTAGTTCACTATAGCTCACTTTTCCTGAGAAAACGATAAGAATAACTGCGCATATCAATCAAGTTACTTGCCAGATAACTTATACACATTAGCACATTTACGCTTTTGTACATTGCAACACTTTAAAAATAACCGCTATAACTTTTTACGTTTATAGCGGTCAATTAATTTATTGTTTTTATTTAATATTTACATATTTCAACAAAACATCATTTACTTGTTTGTTGTTTTGTTCATATGTACATTATTTAGATTATCGATAGATCTTTCTTTGAAGAAGATCACGAACCAAAACAGAGGCCTTCGTTCCGTGATCAACACAGTATTTCATCAAATCTTTATGCATTTCTTCGGGCAAATCCATCGACAAACGTTTCATGCGAACTTTTGCTTCCGGCGTCTTCAAAACAGGTTTAGAAGTCACCTCAACGTGCGCTTCCTCTGCACCCAAACTAACCCATTCATCCATCTTTGCCATATCAGCAGCAGAGGCTTGACGTGGCTTTGAAAACATTACTTTCTTTCCTGATGCCATGATTATTCTCCCAATACGTTAAGGACTTCTTTTGCCAAGCGATTCACTTCGCGTGTAGCGTAGCTCTTGGAATCTTGTTCAAACACTGCCACACCGACTGCGGCAGATTCAGCATAAACGACACGTTGAGAAAGCGTTGAGTCGAGTACTTCGATTTCAAAGCCTTCCAATGCATCAACAATGTCTCGGCCAATCGCCGTTTTGGCGATCTTACGGTTAATCACAAACGCCGCCTGAATTTCAGGACGATAAATTTGAGCCTCTTTAATTAGCTTGACGACTTCTTCAGCGGCCCAAACATCGTAAGGACTCGGCTGAACCGGGATCAAGACCAAATCACTTGCCATAATGGCAGCGCGAGCCAAATCCGTAACGCGAGGCGCGCCATCAATCACAACCACATCACGACCTTTCCCGAGATCGGGAATGGTTTTATGCAAATTGGGTTTAGCGCACCCTACAACAGGAAACAGAGGCTCCATTTCATCGGATCGACTGGCAAACCAATCTAATGCCGATCCTTGAGGATCCGCATCGACTAAAAGAACCGACTTGCCCTTTTTTGCGATGGCAGAAGCCAGATTAACGGAAATCGTTGTCTTACCAACACCGCCCTTTTGATTCAAGATACTAATGACTTTCATGACATTCCTTTAGAATCAATAAATGTACATTTGTGTTTTTCTGTATTTTACCATATGTTTATTTGAGTGTTTGATCTTTTTACATTTCATCCAATCGCTATTAGTACTTGATTTCATTAGAAATAGGTAGATTTGCCATTGTATATAATACAAACTTCTCAAGAAAGATATCTATTCTAAAAAATGATCAATTGGCACATTTGTACATTTGGTGTTTTACACAAGAGTTGTAGAAGAGATGCCCTGACTATGGACATGCAAAATGAAAAAATCCGCACAACGTACTACACGCGTGCGGATTCAAATTTGGTCCAAGACTGACTAGAAGTAGCCCTATTTTCAGGCATTACAGAGCGATAAAAATTTTAGGATACTAATTAGGATACTATAAAGCTCGCGCTAGGGCTTTTTCTTAACCTACTTTCCTCTCTGACAGCTCTCGATTCTTTAATCAATATTTATGGGTGATGAAATGTGATACAAGTCGAAAATTGGCTTCTAACAGTTGGTATTAACACCGGCATCTTCAAAGCAGAGTTAAAACTAACAGAAACCCCACACCATCACCCAAAAAGAATTTTAACGCTATGACCTACCCAAGTCGAAAAAAGACCGCCTGAGCGATCTTTTCCCATTGGTTGATTAACTATCTTCCCTTTCCATAAACAAGCTTCCACGCTAATTTATTCGCTTCCTGCCTTGTCATACCGGCATCAAACTCTAAAATAGCCGACCGCTCTAAATACGCCTCTCTTAAATTCTCCCTTTCTTCGTTACTCATCACTTCTTTTTGATGTTTTATTGGGTTTAAATTCTTTGCTTTTTGATCGCTTGAAATCATCTTTATAACCCTGAATGTTGCTTTGCAAATTCATTTTCATATGGCCACAGTGGGGGAAGTGGCCGACAGCCTTTATTTTCAGGCTTTAACACGATTTTTCGAGTGGGGGACACGTGGCCGACAGTGGCCGACAAGCCCATTTTTCGGCAAGCAAGCCATGTCAAAAACGCTCTTTTTAATCGGTTTCGGTCATTTCCTCCCTATATGGAACGCAAACATAGCGACCACTTGGCACACCGTCCGAGCCTCTAGAATTTGTCTTCAGGTAAAACAAACGATCTGCACCAATTAGCACACCGTGCTTTTTCAAAATCTTTAGGCTTTCTGTTTTCCCGTGCCCGTATTTCTTCAGTAACCCCTCCAAAGCTTTCGGGATGTAATAGACGCGATCATCACCCGTTTTAATCACGATATAACCTAACCGGTTATCCATCCTTGAGGCTTCGACTACCGGCCCAATGTTTTCAACCTTAATCAAATCAAAGCGCGCCTGATGAATCTCGGCAAGGCTTAAAAGCCATTCAATAAATTCAGCCTCTTGTTGCTCTTGCGTCTTAAAGTCTTTTCGCCACACATTGAAACAGGTCAAGGCAAACCGTTTAGCCGTTCCCTTATCCCACGGCAACACCCCGTATTTAATCGCAAGTTCACCGGCTACACCCACCAAAGCGAAACGATGAGCGACACGCCCCACCTTGGGATCGCTCTCTTTTGGTAAGGCTTCCATAAAGGCCCGAATGTCCGCTTTTAACTCATCAATAACAACTTCTTTCCCTCGTTGCTTCATATCGTCAACCAACGAGCGAATAAAGGCAGGGCCGGCCGTTCCGTACTGTTTACTCTCTGTAAGCTCTTGCAGTCGCTCTGCCAATCCTTTTGCCGTTTCCCCCGTGGGCAAATAGTCAAAGATACCTAACCCGTTATCGTTTGTGACTCGGATGTTAGCCAAACGAATAGCGACACCGTTATTGATCTTTGCGCCCACACGCTCCGCCATTTGTTCTGCCGTCACTTCACCGCTTGAGGCAAGCAATAATCGCCACGATGAACGCTGTCTATTCGATAGCCCCTTGCTCATCCGTGCCTTACCTGTCTCGTTGCCAATCATGTAGATAATCTTTTGTATGGCTTTCTCTTCTGCCTGACTTAACTCATCAAGGATCAACGGCAAATCGTTATGAGCGCGTAATAGACCCTCTAACCCATTGTCCGTTGCTCGCCAATTTCCAAGCTCACCAGGATTATCACCGTCAGAACGTGCCGAACCAAACAAGCTGCACAAAGCACGGTTGGCACTCGACTTGCCTAATGAGCTATCCCCTACCAAGTGAAAACCGCCCGTAGAAACGTTTAATAAACTCGCCAAGGGCGAAGCAAAGCCGATACACATAAAGAACCCTATACGGCTCGAATAACGAGCAATAGAGGCCACCGTGTTTTGCCACTCCGTCAAACTTCCCGTTTTAGAGTAGGCCGGAGCATCCTCCGCGTTGCCGTCATAAATAACGCTCTCGCCTTCCTCATCATTGCCAATCACTTCACACGGCAGAACAAACGTACAGCCCTCTTTAAACCAACCAAACGACCGAGTAGAACGGTACTTTTTAAGCTCGGAGGCTGGAAAACTTCGGATGTAATCCACCACCCGATTGGGCATACCTCTAGAAGTATTAATGTGAATAGCTAAACCACCACCGGCCAACGTTGCTAAAACTTCCGTTGCTTTAGTGCTTAAATCTGCCTCGTTGATTTCTAAGCGGTGTTCGTTATCATCCTCATCAAACCAAGAGACAATGCGCCCCCAATCGTTGCCATTTTTATCTCGATACCGGCCCACGACTGACAACGCACCACAAACCTTAATCCCGTCATCATCCTTGCGACCACTTGCCACGAACGACACACCCAACGGCCCAAACAAAAACTTATCGCCGTTTTCCTTCGTGAAGCTCTTAACACCATTCCCCTCATCCGTTAATAGTGAAGTTTTAACTGCGTTATCAATCGGATCAGCTAAAATATCATCAGAAACTTTAGTTTGTTCTTTATTTTTGGCCATTTTCACAGTGGCCTTTTCTTTATCTGCATCCATCATTTAAATCTCTCCCTTGGCTAAGTAGTAGTCGTTGAAATCCGTTGGGTTATCTTTCCCCGTTATCCGCTTAAATTCGGCACGTAATGCGTCCGTAAACTTTGGGATAGCTAACCGCCCCTTGACTGCTTGAGACGCTTTTAAGGCCTCTTTTTCGCCATTGCCCACATCCGACAAAATCAAGATGTTTGCCTTGGGGAAACGCGCCCTAAACACATTGGCCACCGCTTCTAAATTTCCACAGTTCATAGCGGACACCACGGGAAAGCCCTTGACCCGAGCAACGCTTAGGACTGTTGCCACTCCCTCGCCTATTCCAATCGTTTCAGTAAAGGCCGGATCAAACTCAGGCAACCTCATAGACTGCCAATAAGCCCCCTTCATGCGACCGCCTTTTAGGAAAGCCTTACCACCCTTTTCGTCAATGAGTTGGATTGTTTGCACGTTGGAAATATCCCCGCGCATAGGAACAACCAACAAATCAGAATGAGCTAACTCACCACCGGAGCTAAAAATACCCTTGGGTGTTTGATTGAAAGCATCCATGTAGTACGCCTTCCAAATCTCGAAAGCCTCACCGTATGGAATAACCCGTAAACTCTCCACCGGCCTAACGTGCTTACGCTCCAAATAGGGGTGAGATTGAGTGATAGGCTTCGCGTGTTTAAAGAGCGTCAAAGCGCAATCAGAGGCCTTTTGATGTTTAGCCCTTTCCTCAGCTTCAAAACGCTCACGCGCCTTCATTCTTTCGCGTTCTATGGCTTTCTTTTCTTCCTTGGTTAATTCTTTCCCGTCTTTGTAGTCATCGAACCAAATAGCATTAGTGCTGTCCTTCCAATTCCAAACAATGCCCCCTTTACCATTTTCAAAACAAACGATACGAGCATCATTCTTACCCTTAGGATCGTCCTTAATGCTCATTACTGACCAAGTGCGACCGTTGATCTTTCTCTCGTCATACTGAACATTGACGGCTTCACAAGCCTCTAAGGGTGTTGGATAAATACCCATTTGATGGCTATCACTCATTCCGGCCTCCCTTGTTCATTTCATCCAAATGATCGGAAAGATTTTGGGAAACAGAGAGAAGGCCGGCCACTAAGTCAATAGATTGAGCAACCGTTTCATTGTCAGCATAAAAGTGCTGATCAAGGTGATATTCCTTATCGCGTAAAACGCATTGGGCAATAACGCCCAACATACCCACCAATTGCCCGTTAAACACGCCTAAATCTTCTTTGGCACGGCTCACGACCTTGGGATCGTTGCTTGATAATGCAGAAATAACACCCGCAAGCGGTACTAATCGCTTGGTGTTTTCAGAAAAGATTTCAGAATTTTGTACGGTTGTACATTTGTTTAGTTGTGCAAAGTTTGCACCATTGAGAGCTTTACTCATGGCTTTCTCCTAGTGTTGGATTGTTAGTCGTGAAGCCCACACCCCTGCCAAGAGGGTGAGCAACGCCGTACAGGTTGGCAGACTGCACACTAGGACACAGCAACTCTTTCGAGTTCCCATACGGCGCGCCCGTCAAAGTTTTGGGCAAACTAACGCCATGAGTACGATTAAACGCCAAAAAAGAAAACGCCATGAAAGGCATGGCGAGTAATCGCCTAGTGAAATAAAGCAGACTGCCAAGACTGCGACCGTTATCGCTAACGGGTGCAAACATATTACAGTCCGTTGCGGACTTATGCAAGTCATTGCTGATTGGTTTACTATGATCAGCGGGGCCACCTAGGTAGGCGTTGTTGGTTAGATACTTTGGCGAGTGCAAACCAATAACACCAAGGGAAGCCCCTTTTTTCTTTACCTTAAGCATTTTGTACCCCCTTAAATTGCACACGCTCACGGCTATCAATCCAAGCGTTAAGCTCATCAGCACGCCAAGCGGTACAGTTAGGGGAAATCTTCACGGGCTTAGGGAAGGCCGGATCATTGCGAGACAAGCTCCACACAGTGGACTTACTCAATCCAAGCAGTTCACAAACTGCCTTTAAACGTACGAAGCCTTTGGGTTGAATTTGTGCCACATCAATGGCCGATGATTGGTTTTGATTGCTCATAGAATCATCCTTTTAAGAGTTAATGAATACGGCGGTGTTCGTTGCCGTGCTATGAGAATTTTGAAGATGTTTTTTGCGATAAAACAGAGCGAACCCTTGCGAAACTGTCGACCCTGTTTTGATAAAAAGGGAGTAACCCCTTAAATGAAAATCAGCCTAGAAAGGCTGGTAACCCGGCATGAAAATAGGGGCTACCCTATTTCGGGGTGCCCCTTAACTTGCACATAAAATTTTTTAAATTGAGTAGTCTTTGGTATTGTTTCTGCCACCCTTCGTTGGCGGGAAAAATAACAGGTCTACCCCTTTTAACTGAACATTAGAAATCTCATTACTTTTATCCGTTCCCCATTTAATCCTTTTTGCGCTATTTTTTAACGCTTTATCTAATCTGTCTTTTGTTTGTGCATCTTTCGGAAGTTTTGAGTGACCAACCAAAACCCGCACAATCTCATCAAGAGGCGCGCCACGATTAAAGATTTTCCTCATATCTCCAACCGTTACCCCTTCAATAATCTCAACCTTTTCAATATCGACCACTTCACTCCGTCCATCCTGTTCCTTTTGTTCGAATTGAGTGGATATCGTTCCATGATCGACTTCATTATTTAAATTTTCTTCGACTGAATCAAGGGGAAAAGGTATCCCCTTTCTTTTGCAGAAAGCACGGAAGGCAGAAACAGGAAATTCCAAATCAGAACGGTCTTTTTCATCTTTATGCTTGTTATAAACATATTTGCTCGATTGCCCCTCGAGTCTATAAAGATATCTTGTCATAACTTTCAGTCCTAAAACGGCACGTCTTCGTAAAGGTCTAGTGAATTTGACTGCACGACGTCCTTAGGTGCTAGCGTGCCATAGTCATCCGACACTTTTTCTTCCATAATGGATTCAGATAAAACTTTTATCCACGGATTAACCCTTCTGCTGTACTCTTCCCAGTCAGAGCTCAAACCACTACAACAATTATCGTTATCACAGTTACCAAGTATTTCCGCAAACTCTTGTATGCTTAATCGCTCTCTGTATTTAAAAGCTTTCCACGCATTTCCATCTTTATCAAATGCATAAGGATCGTTATTACTCATAAATCCGCCCCTACCGCTCGCTCTGAATATTGTTAGGTAGGCGCGCCGTTAATTGGCGAGACGGTTATCAATCAACCCCTTTAGTTAGCTACTTCTAAAGGTGCGCGCCCATGCGATTAACTTTATCATATAAGGCCCTGTCCAAAGAGGGTTTATCTCATTTTGTGCTGTCCATTCCTCACGCGCGTACGCCTACGCACGGAACGTTTAAGAAATACCCTTTTTTATGAATAGCTGGTCTTTTTATAAGCTCGCCAAAATCACCGTAATTTTTCTTTCGGTGCCAGCCTCTATCTCTGAATTGTTCTTAGGTCTAGAGACTTTGAACCAATATTTATGAGACAATGAAACCAATCGAGAAAGTTTCGTTGAGGGACGCGCCAACGAGAAAAACTAAGTCGGAAGCACGACACTTAGTTTCTTTCTCGATTCTCTATTTATGATGCTATACGTCCGATGGCGTTCATTTCTCACGCGCGCCTACGCGCGAAGTGTCTAGAAAATGCCTTTTGAATGAATAGCCGGCCTCTTGTCGTGTCGTGAATATCTAAGCTAAAAATGTTTAATGAATGAAGACAAATTTCCTTTTTATGGCATCGGACAAATCTGACATTTCTCGCTTTCTTAACTCAATAAATCGCAAACAATCCACGCAATAGACAGTTAAGTTTTATAGAAAAGTTAATCTGAGGTTTTTTGAGGTTTTCACGCGCGAGCAATAGCAGGTTTTAGCAGGTTTTGATTAACGATAAAACCATAGGTTTTCATAGGTTCTGTTTTTGACAGTTTCACGGTTTTAATGAATACTTGACCAAGGTTATCACGATCGGAAAGTCGCTCCACCGAAGCATGCCCTTTATTGGGTATGAGCATATTGTGGGATTGGGCGTCCACAGGTAACCTAGCCCTACCTTTTTTGGATAGGGCTTTTTAATGCATAAATGCCTGCTTCATCCCTGCTTAAAGCAGGGAAAATTTCAGGTTTTGTCAGGTTCTCTTTTGTGATTTTTACGTGCTTCGCTCGTGGTTAAAGCACACATAAACGCATTTTTCAGCCCCAAAAAGTTTCAAGTTTTTTAAATGTCTTTTGCCTGAAAATAGGTTAGCAAATGTTAGCT
>USIM01000013.1 GCA_900554675.1 uncultured Sutterella sp. | reverse complement strand
CCAACGTATTGGCGGCTGGGATTCTTTTTGTACGTCTGGCTTATATCGATGGCCCGCTTCGTCTTAATGTTCGTCATCTTTTGGCCGTTGACGCTCGTGAGCTTCGTTCGATCGTTCGCATCGGTTGGCCAGCCGGTCTGCAAGGGGCTGTGTTCTCGATTTCGAATTTAATCATTCAAGCGGCCATTAATAGTTTGGGCCCGGAAGTCATGGCCGGTTCCGTTGCCGCTTTTACTGTTGAAATCAACGTTTACTGCTTCATTAATGCGTTTGCTTTGGCAGCCACCACTTTCGTCAGTCAAAACTACGGCGCTGGCAATTTAGAACGTTGCCGTTGGGATTGAACTTTGTTGCAACGATTTCGATGACGATTCTGATTTTCCTCTTCTGTCGTCCGTTGTTGGGTTTGTTTACCGATAGTGAAGCCGTTATCGAGTTGGCAATCATTCGTATGATTTGGGTGCTAAGTCCGCAATTTATCCAAGTCATTATGGACACGGTATCCGGCGCCATGCGTGGTTATGGTTACTCGTTGCCACCGGCATTAATGACGCTTGCATCAATTTGCACGGTTCGTATCGTGTGGGTGTGGACCGTTTTTGAAATGTACCCGAATTACGAAGTATTGATGGCCGTCTATCCTGTCAGTTGGATTGTGGCAGCGATTGGGTTGAGTTGGCTCTACTGGTATCATCAAACGAGAATTTTGCCAAAGAAGGTGAATTTAGCGGATTAGTGACAACCAAAGCAGGTTTAAAAATTAAAGACTGTAAAGTTTTTTAGGACAATGTTTTGGATCTGTAAACCATTTCAGTTATCACATCAAAAAGTGTAACCAATTTCAGGCAAGGTCAGTTTTTTTGCGAAAACTGTAAAATTCTCTAGTTCATTAGCGGAATTTACAGTAAAATTCTCTAGTGAACTAGAGGAATTTACAATGTTAGATTATATTGAACGTGAAATGGGCCCCGAATTGCTCAAAGATACACCACCGCGTGCAGTGGTCGTTTATGGGCCTCGTCGAATCGGAAAAAGTACATTATTAGAGCATATGATCGGTCGTGAGCCGAGACGTTGGTTTAACGGTGACTTGCCGGGAACAGCAGCAGAACTTGACTTTAAAACTCAGGGCGATGTGTTGAATGCGCTATTACAAGATCAAACAATCGTGATTGATGAGGCGCACAAAATTCCCAATATTGGCAACATTGTCAAGATGTTAGTTGATGCTAATGAGAAATTAGATATACCGCGAAAACTGTTTATTACGAGTTCTTCAGCTTTCTATTTAACGGCGATTAAAGAGTCCGCTCTGGGACGTGTTGTATCGCGTCAAATGTGGCCGTTCTCTTTAAAAGAACTGGCAACGAAGTTTGGATGGGGGCGTGTGAATGAATCGATTGATCATCGTATCGTCTATGGCATGATGCCTCATGTCTATCTCAATCCGGAACAAGCAAGAGCCTACCTTTTAGACTACTGTGAGGGTTATCTATTGCGTGACTTTTTTGAAGAAAACGTGATTCGTTACCCGGCAAAATTAAAACTCTTATTGAAGTTGCTCGCACATTATGTAGGTTCAGAAATTTCATTTGATAGCCTTGCGAGAGAGGTTGGTCTTAATCGCATGACGGTTGAAGATTACGTAGACCGCTTGCAAAAGGCCTCATTGATTCGTGTCTGTTCCTCATTTTCTCGTAACTTAGCCAATGAACTTCGAAAAGGGAAAAAGATTTACTTTTTTGATAACGGCATTCGAAACGCACTCATTAATAACTTTTCGCCTCTTAATAATCGAGAAGATGCGGGTGCTCTTTGGGAAAACTTTTTCTACATGGAGCGCGTGAAAGTTCATGATACGCAAAGAGACTTTAAGGATATTTATTTCTGGCGTACCTCTGGGTCACTCCCAAGGGAAATCGACTTTGTTGAGGTTGTTGATGATCAGATTGAAGCGTTTGAGTGTAAGTTATCCCCGAATTCTAAGAGCAAGCACATCAAGCATTTTCTTGATGTCTATCCGAATGCAACTGTAAAAACAGTTTCTCCAAAAGATTGCTACGAAATTTTCAAGTGAAATACGGACAATTTGTAAGATGGAACCTGGACAAATTCTAAAGTAGAGTCTGGACAAATTGTAAAGTAGGCCTTGGACAAATTATAAAGTAGAAGCAAATTCCTTAATTAACCTAAAAGTCGTTTAATGGTTTCACGTTAGTCGATTTTTCAAGATAAATCCGTAGGAATCTTTTGATTTTTAACGGATTTTTCTTGATTTTCATTCGTGTTCCTATTATAATTATAGAAACATCAATGGAGATCGTCATGTCTCGACATTTCACTGGAAAACAAAGCGTTGGTACTCGAAAAATCACACGTCCAAATGGGGATGTTTACGTATACGAACGCACGACCCAATACGACCAAAAGACCAAAAAGACTGTTACCCTCCATAACCGCCTTTTAGGGAAAATCGATGCCAAAACGGGAGAATTGGTTCCGACAAGACCCAAGAAAAAGAAAAAATCCGATAACGAAATGACACAACGACTTCATTTAGGGGCAACAGAAATCCTGGATTGGGTCGGTAAGAACTCTGGAATTGATCAAGATTTAGCGACGGCTTTTGATGAAGGGAGTGCTCAAAAGCTCAGTACCATCGCTCGTTATTGGCTCGCTACGGATGGTGCCACTTTGCCTCGACTTGAAGCATGGCAAGTGATGCATCCTACGCCGTATCGCGACGGAATGAGTGAAGATGTTTATGGTAAGTTGTTTGCCTCTGTCGGCATTGACGAAAACGGCATACAGACATACTTTGCTCTTCGAGCTGCTCGCTTAAATAAATCGGCAACTATTGCCTTTGATTCCACAACCATCTCCACTTACAGCGAAAATCAAACACAAGCACGACAAGGCTTTAACAAAGATCGTGACGGACTCGACACAATCAAGTTGCTTACACTTTACTCGGTCAAAGACAAAGAACCTATCGCCTTTGCAAAACAACCCGGCAATGTTCCTGATGTAATTTCCATTGAAAATGCGCTCAAGCAACTCAAGTGCTTTAACCTTGATCGACCGACTGTTGTCACGGATAACGGTTATTACAGCCAAGGTAATATGACTGAATTTGCTCGTCGAAACATAAAGTTTTTAACCTTAGCCTCTAGTTCTGTTAATTGGATACGTCAAGAAATTGACGCAGCTCGAGAAGACCTTGGGACAATGCAAGCTGTTTGTACAATCGATCATAAAATCCGATGTGCAACTCGCATGCTTATGCACGAATTTAGCTTCACCCGAGAACGCTCCAGAGGAGAGGTCAAAGCTGGTGATACCGAACAGTTCCAACGCCGACTTTATGTTCATGTGTATTTCTCTCAAGAAAATGTGGCGAAAGATGAAGCTAATCTCACCGAACGTTTATTGGAATTAAAGCGTCAAGTAGAACAGGGAGAGACCTTCACGGAAGCTGGAAAAAAGCGGGTAGAAAAATTTATTACAACATCCCGAGTGGGACGAGGGGGCAAGTTACACGTTAGTTTTAACAACGAGGCGTATCAAGAGGCCAAGAAATACTTCGGGTTCTTTGTGTTGATCTCCAATGAAATTAAAGATGCAAACAAGGCGTTAGAGCAATATCGTTTGCGCGAGAAGATTGAAGAGTTGTTTGCTGTACAGAAAAACTCGATGGATGGTCGTCGCCCACGTAACTGGTACCCCGATGCATTGCTTGGTCGTCAGTTTGCTCAGTTTGTTGGGCTTGGTTATCACTGCTTCTTAACGAAGAAAATCAAGGAAGTTCATGCCTGTTTAGGGACCAATGCCAAGGATAAGACAAAAGAGCAGGTCGACTTAGAACTCAACTTAAAACGCTGGATTGAGGCACGTTCGTTGATCCAAATATTGGATTGGTTTGATTGTATTGAACAAACAACAGTTAAGACGCCGAAGGGATGTGTGCGATGGTCGACTGAGTCGGTAAAGCGAGATGAGTTGTTTTTGACTCTCTTGGGCGTGCGTCAATAGCGCCACGGTTATCGTGGCACTATTAGACGACTTTTAGGTTAATTAAAACAAGGTATTACATCTCGTTCAAAAATGATTAAAAATTAAGCAAAACGGCCACCTTTTTGAAGTGGCCGATGCTCAGATCTGACGAAACAGTTTGACTATTCTTCAACAGAACTCTTGATGTTGGCTAATCGCACAAAGGCTTCAACATCCAAGCTTTCAGCACGTGCAGTCGGATCGACACCGGCAGCACGGATGTCGTCTTCTGTTAAAAGTTTTGAAACCGCATTACGAAGCGTTTTACGGCGTTGATTAAAGGCCGCAGCGACGATGGCAGAGAATCGTTCCATATCAACGGGCAACAAGTCTTCCACCTTCTTCGGAATCATGCGAACGATGGAGCTTGTGACTTTCGGGGCCGGCGTGAAGGCACCAGGCGGCACGTCAAACATCTTTTGCATGCGATAGCGGTATTGGAGCATGACAGACAAGCGACCATACACTTTGCTACCGGGTTCTGCGACCATACGGTCAACCACTTCCTTTTGAAGCATGAAATGTTGATCAATGACGCGATCAGCGACCGTGGTCAGGTGAAACAACAAGGGGCTTGAAATGTTGTAGGGGAGGTTACCGATAATACGCAAGCGCTTTTCAGGATAAACCTCTGAGGCCCAATCCAATTTCAAAGCATCGGCTTCAATCAAGGAAAGCGTTTCAGGGAACGTTTCTTTGAGCCAAGCTGCCAAGTCTCGGTCGATTTCGACTGCCGTAACATGGCCGATGGCTTCCATCATTTTGCGAGTCAGGGCTGCTTGGCCCGGCCCGATTTCGACAATCGTATCGCCTTGTTGAGGATCGATCGTGCGAGCAATGCGGGTGATCCAGTGTTCATCGTGCAAAAAGTTTTGACCGAAACGTTTACGGGCGCGATGGCCAACTAATCCGTTATGCATGGTGTTCTCTGTTCGTAGCAAGTGTTTGCGCAAGGCGCAACGCAGTTAAAAGACTTCCGATATTGGCAATGCCTTGACCGGCAATATCAAGTGCCGTTCCGTGATCAACGGACGTTCTGACGTAGGGCAATCCCAACGTAATGTTGACACCTTGACCGAAACTCATGTGCTTGAGCACGGGCAATCCTTGATCATGGTACATACACAATACGGCATCGTATTGTGTGAGTTTTGACGCCGCAAAAATGGTATCGGCCGGGTGCGGGCCCGTCACAATCCATCCCTTGGCTTTTGCTTTTTCAATTTCTGGCCCAATGATCTCCACTTCTTCCGTGCCCATGTGACCGGATTCGCCTGCATGAGGATTTAATCCCGTTACTGCAATGCGAGGAGTGTTAATCGCAAAGGCCGTTTGCAAATCATGGTGAAGAATGTTGAGCGTTTCTTCAACGTTTTCGTGCGTAATGCACTGAGCGAGTTTTGCAATCGGAACGTGAGTCGTAACCAAAGCCACTCGCAAAGCGTCTTGAGCGTCAGAGGAAACCAACATCATGACGACTTTTTTCACATGAGCGAGATCGGCGAAAAATTCCGTGTGACCGGTAAAGGGGATGCCTGCGTCGTTAATGACGCTTTTTTGCACCGGTGCCGTACAAATGGCACTAAAGGTGCCGTCCATCGCTCCTTGGGCTGCGACTCGGAGTGTTTCGAGTACATAGGCAGCGTTTTGGACGTTAAGTTGGCCTGCGATCACCGGTGAGTGAAGCGGCACATGGTGAAAACTCACATGAGCGGGCCAGGCAAGCAGAGCGAGCTTTTGACGCACGCTTTCAAGAAAATCTTGGTCGCCAATCATGCAAACAGGACGGTTTGTTTCATAAACCGCCCTGACGCAGATTTCGGGACCGATACCGGCAGGCTCACCCGTGGTGAGCGCAACCGGTGCAGTTTGAGTATTATTCACGGCGAATTTCAACAAAAGCGCGATCGCGCAATTCGCGTTGCCAGTTAGCCGTGGCTTCGGCGAGTTTGCGTTGACGCAACATTTGGCGAGCCATGTAACGCATACGATCAGCGTTCATTGCTTCTTGACGACGTTCAACCACTTCAATCAAGTGCCAACCGTATTGAGACTTTACGGGTTCGCTCACTTGACCGACGGGCAACTTTTGCATGGCTTCTTCAAACGCCGGCACCGTATCGCCTGGTTGCAACCAACCCAAGTCACCGCCTCGCGTGGCAGAACCGTCAACGGAATGCAAACGAGCCAAGGTGGCGAAGTCTTCTTTACCTTCAACCAAACGCTTACGGATGTCATGCAAGCGAGACAAAATCGTGGCTTCATCGGTCATCGGGGTCACGGCCATCAAGATGTGGCGAACGTGCGTTTGTGTGACAGGGCCACCGGCAAGCTTATTTTGCACACCATCGCGCTTATCCAAAACCTTCACGATGGTGTAGCCGTCAGAGCTCACGCTCATAGCAACACGACTTTTATCTTTCAAAGCTTCACGAACGGCTTCAGCAGAGGTCGACGGCAATTGAGAAAGCGTACGCCAGCCGATCTTACCGCCTTCCAATGCGTCAGAAGAGCGAGAGTAGGTGGCAGCCAATTGACCAAAGTCCTTACCGTCTTTGGCGTCATCAACGATATCTTCAGCCAAATTACGAGCGTCAGACAATTCGCCTGACGTCATGCTTTCCGTAATCGGAATGACGATTTGAGCAACGTTGTACTCAATGCGGTCATTCACATTAAAGCCCGCTTGATCGGCCAAGAAGGCATCAATTTCACTTTCCGGAATATTGATCTTGTCATCCACTTCACGCTCACGCAAACGTTGCGTGATGATTTGGTTGCGGATTTCTTCTCTAAATTGCGAGAAGTCCACGCCGTCTAACTTCAAACGACGACGAAGTTCGGCAACGCTAATTTTGTTTTGACGAGCGATTTGTTCAATGGTGACGTTAACCAATGCATCGTCCACGCGAATACCGGAGTCCTGTGCTTTTTGAGCAATTGCACGCTCAAGAATCAATTGTTCAAGCACTTGGGATTGCAATTGCGGCATCGGCGGCAACTTAATGTTTTGACGACGAAGGTTTAAAGCCGTCGTGTGCGTGCGCTCTTCAAGCTCGTTGGCAGTAATCACATCGTTATTGACGACAGCTACCACACGGTTGATGAGTTGAGGCACATCATTGGCCGGTGCCTTACTCGTTTGTGCAGAACAAACGCTTGCGGTTAAGGCGGCAAGCAACGCCATGAGTTTCGTCTTATTCATAGTAGTCATACAAACCGGTTTGGCCCGGCATAGCAGTGGCTGCTTGATAGCCCGGGATATTGCGGCGGAGTTCTTCCAAGGGGTCTGAGCCCACGGAACCTAATCCCGTCAATTCTAACTGTACATAAAAGCTCGTGTCATACTTGTCCGAGTCGGTGATGTAACGTTGTGCAACTAAACGCAAGGCCCAGCAGTCAGCAACGTATTCGATACCGCCCAAGATTTCCACCGGCTTTTTATCGAAAAGCGAGTAGTTGTAGCGACCCAACGCATAGAAGTTATTCGTTAATGGCCACTGTACGGCAAAGTCGATCTGCTTGATACGATCGTCATCGTCTTTAATTGCGTGGGGATCAATGTTATAGCGGTAGTAAAGTCCCATTACCGCAGAAGGTTTCGGGTGCCAACGGATACCGGCGTTGATACGAGTAATGTCGCTTTCAGACGTCGAATATTGTGCAGACGTATTGAACACAATATCACGAGTAATGTTGGCAGAGATACTTCCTAAGAAGTCGCTTCGCGTTTCTTCGGTCATTCCAACCTCACTGTTGGCATTTAAGCTGACACGTTGGTCGTCAAAGTAGTAGCGTTGACCAACGGAAGCGCGTAACCATTCATAACCTGTCTTTCGATCCAAGTAACGAGAGGTCAAAATCAAAGACACTTGGTTGGCTTCAGAAACGCGGTCATGACCCGTAAAGATGTTTTCACTGAAAAAGCTCGAGAAACTTAAGTCAGCGTAAGAGCTATCGAACGTCGGCATCTTCGACTGATCACGATAGGGTGTGTAGGCATAGAACACACGCGGTTCTAACGTTTGCGTTGCGTCGCGCCCAAACCAAGACGTGTCACGATCGAAGATAAGGCCCGTGTCTAAACTCACGGTCGGCACGACAAAGCGAGAGCTTTCATCATAAAGGGACGGGGTACTGAGTTTATTCAAATCCGTCAAGCTATATTGAACACCTGTCAACATGGCCTTTGGCGTCACAAACCAACCGGCACCGCGCATCGGATAAGCAACGCTATGTTGCATATAGAGACGGTTACCTTGGGCTTTTTTGTCGGCATCCGGGTGTGTAAAGCGAGCGGCTTCCATAATGCTCGAAATTTCAAAGCCATGGTAGTCGGCTAAATAGGCCTTCCAATCGATTTGCGGAACAATTTCATAAGGCTTGTTATAGTAAGTGTTGTCTTCACGAGATAACACTTGGTTTTTCTGCACCGACAAAGAAGAGTGCCAGAAGTCCTTACCGTAGGATAAGAAGAAGTCTTGCGGTAGGCCGGATTCACTGGTGTCGTAAATGTCGCCTGAGAAGTCAGCAATGTAGCGACCGTCACTCACACGGTTGTAGTTCGTGCGGAATTGAATACCGTTCCACTTGGCCCAAGCGTTCACGGTGCTACCATAACGATGGGTATTGGTTTCTTTATCGTCAGGCATGTAGTCGTAAGTGACTTCACCGCCGAAATTTTCATTTAAGAAGCGGAATTCGTTACCGAGCAAAATACCGCGCTTGGTCATTACGCGAGGCGTAAAGGTGTAGTCGTAGTTCGGAGCAATGTTCCAGTAAATGGGCAACGAAATATCAACACCGCGCGTTGAACTCATCCCCAAGGTCGGCGTCAAAATACCGCTTTGACGTTCCGTTCCCATCGGGAACATGGCCCACGGGGCCACCATCACGGGCATACCGGCTAAATGGAAACTCACATTGCGAGCCGTTGCCATTTGGCTTGACTCGTCCATTTCCAAGGAGTCCGCTTCAACCCACCAGGCTTTGCTGCCGGGCTTACAGGTCGTGAGCGTTGCGTTTTTAAATTGTGTGTTGACGCCATTCATGAAGCGAGCAGAACTCGTTTTCCCACGAATGCCACGAGCGGCATACTGGTAATTCACGTCTTGCATTTCACCGGCGTCAGACTCGATCTGATAGGTGAGTTTCGGGCCGTCAAATCGAGCCCCTTCACGTATCACAACCGCATTGCCTTCAACATCAACAACGTCGGTGGATTGGTCGTATTTGATTTTGTCGCCTCGAATGACGGTGCCCGCGCGACGCACTTCGGCGTTGCCGCGCAGAATAATTTCGTCATCGGTGGTCTCCATGCTATCGGCGGTGACAAAACTTGCCGATTCCTCATTAATCATTTGAGAGGAATCATCAAGCGCAGGGGCCGATCGAAGAGAGACAGCGTTTTGAGCATATGCCAAGCCCGTTGTCGCCATAGCACAGGCAACAACAATTAATTTCAAGGGCGGCAAAAGCGTATTGGAGTGCGGTTTAGAAGCCGGCATGAATCTAAAATTTGTTCGTTATAAGAATGATCCGTTCATTATAGCGTAGAGGGCTTGGCATATAATTAGGCAATCTTTGTTTTTTCTCGTGTTTTCGATCTTTTTTATTGCGAAAACCGATTGATTTTTGTTCTCGTGGAGATGTTAATGTCCGATCGTCAAGCGCTTCGTTCTGAATGGCTCAAGAGCATTGCCCCCCAATACGGTTTAAAGCTGGACTCCGAAGAGGTGGCCAGTGCTGATGCGAGTTTTCGTCACTACTATCGCTTGCAAGGCGACAAAGGCAAAAGCTATATCGTGATGGATGCGCCCCCTGAACAAGAAAGCATCGAAAGTTTTGTGAAGGTGACGCACCTTTTTGAGTCAGCGAACTTAAACGTTCCGACCATCTATGAAGAAAACGCTCAACACGGCTTTTTGCTTTTAAAAGATTTGGGCAAGAACACGTATTTGGACGTTCTTAACGAAGACAATGCCCGTGAATTTTTCGAAAAAGCGATCGACGCTTTGATTCAATGGCAACTCATCTCTAAGCCCGGCGTTTTGCCCGAGTACGATCGAGCTGTTTTAAGTCGCGAAATTAACCTTTTTCCCGAGTGGTACGTCTCTGTTCACCGCAAGATGACGTTGGATGATCGTCAAACGGCGCTCATGAAAATGTGTTTTGAACGCATTTTGAAAAACAATCTTGCGCAAGAAAAAGTCTTTGTGCACCGCGACTACATGCCTCGCAATTTGATGGCTACGAGCGAAAACGTCCCCGGCATTTTGGACTATCAAGATGCGCTCTATGGTCCCATTGCCTACGATATCGCAAGTCTCATGCGTGATGCGTTCATCAGCTGGGGCGAAGTCTTCGTGATCGATATGACGATTCGCTATTGGGAAAAGGCCCGCAAGGCCGGTTTGCCCGTTCCGGCGGATTTTGGTCTTTTCTGGCGTGATGTCGAATGGATGGGCATTCAACGTCACTTAAAGGTTTTGGGTATTTTCGCTCGAATCAACTACCGTGACGGTAAGCCCAAGTATTTGACCGATACACCTCGCTTTATCGGTTACGTGCGTGAAACGGCCAATCGCTACGACGAATTAAAGCCGCTTTTGTACTTGATGGATCAGATTGAAAATTCAGTGCCGAAGTTTGGCTATACCTTCTAAAAGGAATTCATCGTGAAAGCCTTGGTGTTGGCAGCGGGTTTGGGTAAGCGGATGCGACCGCTTACCTATGAGCACCCCAAACCCTTATTGATGGCGCATCACCATCATTTGATTGATTGGGCCATTGCCGGATTGGTTCGTGCAGGTGTGACGGATTTGGTCATTAACGCTGCGCATTTATCCTCTCAGTTTGAACCGACGTTAGGCAAGAGCCGCTTAGGCGCCAGTCTTTCTTACTCCATTGAAGGTGAGACTTGGGACGACGCCCTTGAAACGCTAGGGGGCATTGCCAAGGCTTTCCCTCTTTTAACCGATGGGGTTGAGCCCTTTATCGTTGTCGCTGGCGACATTGCCTCGGACTTCGATTTTTCGCGCTTGACGGCTAAACGTGATGCCCTCGTCAACGGTGACATTGATGCGCATCTTGTGCTTGTGCCCAATCCCGATTTTCACCCCGAAGGCGATATGGGGTTGGAAGGTGGCTTTATTACACGGGCCTCTAAGGCTTATACCTTCTCCAGTATCGGGATTTATTCGCCCCGAATTTTTAAGGGCATTTCTCCTACGAATCAGAAGCTTTTCCCGTGGCTCTATCAATGGATTGATCAAAAGCGTGTGACAGGGGAAATCTTTGAAGGTTTTTGGCAAAACGTGGGAACCCCTGAGGCCTTAAACGAATT
>USIM01000012.1 GCA_900554675.1 uncultured Sutterella sp. | reverse complement strand
CGTTTAGTTTTTGAAAGCTATTCACTTGATGAGCCGGTCTTTGATGTGCCGGAATGCCAATTGCGCGGTTTGACTTACTCGAGCCGTTTGCGTGCACGCATTCGTTTGGAAATTATTGATCGCGATGATCCGGCTAAGACCCGTATCAAAGAAATTCGCGAAAATGATGTGTACATGGGCGAAATTCCGCTCATGACGGAAAAAGCTTCCTTCATCATCAATGGTTCTGAACGTGTGATCGTCAGCCAATTACACCGTTCTCCTGGTTTGTTCTTCGAGCATGACAAAGGCAAGACCCACAGCTCTGGTAAGTTGCTTTTCTCTGCCCGTATGATTCCGTACCGCGGTTCTTGGTTGGACTTTGAATTTGACGCTAAGGATATTGTTTATTTCCGTGTTGACCGTCGTCGTAAGATGCCGGCTACGGTGTTGCTCAAAGCTTTGGGCATGAACAATGAACAAATCTTAGAAACGTTCTTCGATTTTGATACCTTTAAGCTTGCTTCCCGCAGCGCCTCCATGACGCTTGTGCCGGAACGCTTGAAGGGTGAAGTTGCTCGCTTTGACATCACCAACCGTGATGGCGAAGTGATTGTTGCCAAGGATAAGCGTATCACGGCTCGTCATGTTCGTATGATGGCTGATATGAAGTCTGTGTCTGTGACCGATGACTTCTTGATTGGTCGCGTCTTGGCTAAGGATATCTTTGATACCGAAACGGGTGAATTGTTGGCTAGCGCCAATGATGAAATCACGGAAGAATTGCTCGGCAAACTTCGTGACGCTAAGGTCAAGGGCTTCCAAACGATCTACACCAATGAGTTGGATCACGGCAGCTACATCGCCGATACGTTGCGTATCGACGAAACGCCTGACCAAATGAGCGCTCGCGTGGCTATCTATCGCATGATGCGCCCGGGTGAACCGCCCACGGAAGAAGCCGTTGAAATGTTGATGAATCGTTTGTTCTTTGCTGAAGAAACGTACGATTTGTCTCGCGTCGGTCGTATGAAGGTCAATGCACGTTTGGGTCACGAAGGCGACGAAGGTCCGTTGACGTTGACCAATGACGACATCATCGACACGGTCAAGATTTTGGTTGAATTGCGCAATGGCCGTGGTGAAGTGGACGATATCGACCACTTGGGTAACCGTCGTGTTCGTTGCGTTGGCGAATTGACGGAAAACCAATTCCGTTCTGGTTTAGTGCGTGTTGAACGTGCTGTTCGTGAACGTCTCGCTCAAGCTGAGTCTGACAACTTGACGCCGCAAGACTTGATCAACAGCAAGCCGATTTCTGCTGCGATCCGTGAATTCTTTGGTTCTAGCCAATTGAGCCAATTCATGGACCAAACGAACCCGTTGTCTGAAATTACCCACAAGCGTCGTATTTCTGCTTTGGGTCCGGGTGGTTTGACCCGTGAACGCGCAGGCTTCGAAGTGCGTGACGTGCACTCGACTCACTATGGTCGTTTGTGCCCGATTGAAACGCCTGAAGGTCCGAACATTGGTTTGATCAACTCTTTGGCCTTGTATGCTCGCTTGAACAAGTATGGCTTCTTGGAAACGCCGTACCGCAAGGTTGTTGATTGCAAGGTGACCGACGAAATCGAATACATGTCTGCTATTGAAGAAGGCAAGTATGTGATTTGTCAGGCTAACTCTGAGTTGGACGCTGAAGGCCGTTTGACGCAAGATTTGGTGAGCTCTCGTGAAAACGGTGAAACGGTTCTCGTGAGCCCGGAACGCGTCCAATACATGGACGTGGCTCCGTTGCAAATCGTCTCTGCTGCTGCTTCCTTGATTCCGTTCTTGGAACACGATGACGCTAACCGCGCATTGATGGGTTCCAACATGCAACGTCAAGGTGTGCCTTGCTTGCGTCCGGAAAAGCCGGTCGTGGGTACGGGTGTTGAACGTACGGTCGCTGTTGACTCTAAGACCGCTGTTCAAGCCAAGCGTGGCGGTGTTGTTGACTATGTTGACGCAAACCGTATCGTGATTCGTGTTAATGACGAAGAAACGGTTGCCGGTGAAGTTGGTGTCGATATTTATAATTTGCAAAAGTTCACGCGCTCCAACCAAAGCTCCAACATCAACCAACGTCCGATCGTTTATCGCGGTGACCAAGTGGCTCGCGGTGACGTGTTGGCCGACGGTGCCTCCACCGATATGGGTGAATTGGCATTGGGTCAAAACATGTTGATCGCCTTTATGCCGTGGAACGGTTACAACTACGAAGACTCTGTGTTGATCAGTGAACGTGTTGTGGCTGATGACCGCTATACCTCTATTCATATCGAAGAGCTCTCTGTTGTTGCTCGTGATACGAAGTTAGGTGCTGAAGAAATTACGCGCGATATCTCCAACTTGTCCGAAAGCCAATTGGCTCGCTTGGACGACTGCGGTATCGTTCAAATCGGCGCTGAAGTGAAGGCTGGCGACGTTTTGGTCGGTAAGGTGACGCCGAAGGGCGAAACCCAATTGACGCCGGAAGAAAAGCTTTTGCGTGTGATCTTCGGTGAAAAGGCTAGCGACGTTAAGGATACGTCTTTGCGCGTTCCGTCTGGTATGACCGGTACGGTGATTGACGTTCAACTCTTCACGCGTGAAGGCGTGGAACGTGACGCTCGTGCCAACTCTATCATTGAAGACGTTTTGAAGCGCTATCGCCAAAACTTGGATGAAAAGCTTCGTATTATGGAAGCTGACGCTTTTGCCCGTTTAGGCCACCAATTGGTTGGTAAGAAGGTTGAAGGCGGCCCCAATGGTTTGAAGAAGGCTGTTCTCACGAAGGACTATGTCGAAGCTTTGAAGGGTTATGAAATCTTTGAACTTCGCATGGTTGAAGAAGCCGATCAAAAGTTGCTCGAAGACTTGCGTACTCAATTGGATGACAAGCGTCACGAATTTGACAACGCTTTCGAAGTCAAGCGCAAGAAGTTGACCCAAGGCGACGAATTGCCCCCGGGCGTGTTGAAGATGGTCAAGGTCTACATCGCTGAAAAGCGTCGTTTGCAACCTGGCGATAAGATGGCAGGCCGTCACGGTAACAAGGGTGTGGTCTCCAAGATTTGCCCGATCGAAGATATGCCGTACATGGCTGACGGTCGTCCCGCAGACATCGTCTTGAACCCGTTGGGTGTGCCTTCTCGTATGAACATCGGTCAAGTTCTCGAAGTTCACTTGGGTTGGGCTGCTAAGGGTCTCGGCTGGCGCATTGGCGAAATGATGAAGACGGCTAAGGCTGCCCAAATGCGTGAATTCTTGGAAAAGATTTACAACGAAACGGGCAAGAGCGAAGATTTGTCGAGCCTCTCTGATGATGAAATCATGGTGTTGGCTAAGAATCTTGAAAACGGTGTCCCGTTTGCTACGCCGGTCTTTGACGGTGCTACCGAAGAAGAAATCGCCAAGATGCTCGAATTGGCCTTCCCGGAAGACGTGGCCAAGGGCTTGGAATTGACGCCGTCGAAGACGCAAGCCACTTTGTACGATGGTCGTACGGGTGAAGCCTTTGATCGTCCTGTGACGGTCGGCTATATGCACTACTTGAAGTTGCACCACTTGGTCGATGACAAGATGCACGCTCGTTCCACGGGTCCGTACTCTCTCGTGACGCAACAACCGTTGGGCGGTAAGGCTCAATTCGGTGGTCAACGTTTCGGTGAAATGGAAGTCTGGGCTTTGGAAGCTTACGGTGCTTCTTACATCTTGCAAGAAATGTTGACGGTCAAGTCCGACGATGTGACGGGTCGTACGAAGGTTTACGAAAACATCGTCAAGGGCGAACACGTACTCGAAGCCGGTATGCCGGAATCGTTCAACGTGTTGGTGAAAGAAATCCGGTCGTTGGGTATTGACATCGACCTCGAACGTAACTAAGGACAGAACTGATGAATCCGCTTATCGATCTGTTTAAGCAACTTAATCAGGACGAACATTTTGACGCGATCAAGATTGGTCTTGCATCGCCGGAAAAAATTCGCTCTTGGTCTTATGGCGAAGTAAAGAAGCCGGAAACCATCAACTATCGTACCTTTAAACCGGAACGTGATGGTTTGTTCTGTGCCAAGATCTTCGGCCCGGTGAAGGATTACGAATGTTTGTGCGGTAAGTACAAGCGTTTGAAGCACCGTGGTGTCGTGTGCGAAAAGTGTGGTGTTGAAGTCACGCTTTCGAAGGTTCGCCGTGAACGCATGGGCCACATTGAGTTGGCCAGTCCTGTTGCACATATTTGGTTCTTAAAGAGCTTGCCGTCCCGTATGGGTATGGTGCTTGATATCCCGTTGCGCGATATCGAACGTGTTTTGTATTTTGAAGCTTACTGTGTTGTCGATCCGGGTATGACGGATATGACGCGCGGTCAATTGCTCACCGAAGACGAATACCTCGAAAAGGTTGAACAATTCGGCTCCGACTTCAAGGCCATGATGGGCGCTGAAGCCATACGCGAAATGCTTCGTACGATTGACGTTGATCATGAAGTGGAACGCTTGCGCAAGGAATTGGAAGATACGTCTTCTGATGCCAAGATCAAGAAGTTCTCTAAGCGCTTGAAGGTTTTGGAAGGTTTCCAACGTTCTGGTGTGAAGCCCGAATGGATGGTGATGGAAGTCTTGCCGGTATTGCCGCCGGACTTGCGTCCGTTGGTTCCGTTGGATGGTGGCCGTTTCGCCACGTCCGACTTGAATGACTTGTATCGCCGTGTGATTAACCGTAACAACCGCTTGAAGCGTTTGCTTGAGCTCAAGGCTCCGGACATCATCATTCGCAACGAAAAGCGCATGTTGCAAGAAGCAGTTGACAGCTTGTTGGATAACGGTCGTCGTGGTAAGGCTATGACGGGTCCGTCTAAGCGTCCGTTGAAGTCCTTGGCTGACATGATCAAGGGTAAGAGCGGTCGCTTCCGTCAAAACTTGTTGGGTAAGCGCGTGGACTACTCTGGTCGTTCCGTGATTACCGTCGGCCCGTACTTGCGTTTGCACCAATGCGGTTTGCCGAAGTTGATGGCTTTGGAATTGTTCAAGCCCTTCATCTTCAATAAGCTCGAACGTCGTGGCTTAGCCATGACGATCAAGGCCGCCAAGAAGATGGTGGACAATCAAGAACCGGTGGTGTGGGACATCCTCGAAGAAGTGATTTATGAACACCCGGTGATGTTGAACCGTGCTCCGACGTTGCACCGCTTGGGTATTCAAGCCTTTGAACCGAAGTTGATTGAAGGTAAAGCCATTCAATTGCACCCGCTCGTTTGCGCAGCCTTTAACGCTGACTTCGACGGTGACCAAATGGCTGTGCACGTTCCGTTGAGCTTGGAAGCTCAATTGGAAGCTCGCTCTTTGATGTTGGCCTCTAATAACGTCTTGTTCCCGGCTAACGGCGATCCGTCCATCGTGCCGTCTCAAGATATGGTGTTGGGTCTTTACTACTCAACGCGTGAACGTGTTAACGCCAAGGGCGAAGGCATGTTCTTTGCCGATGTGGCTGAAGTGCGTCGTGCCTTGGATAACAAGGTTGTCGAACTCCAAACGCGTTGTACGGTCCGTATCAAAGAATATGAATTGAACAAGCAAACGGGTGAAAAGACTGCCAAGATCGTTCGTTACGAAACGACGGCTGGCCGTGCTTTGTTATCTGAAATCCTTCCTGAAGGTATGAGCTTCGCTGAATTGAACCGTACTTTGAAGAAGAAGGAAATTGCTCGTTTGATCAACGTCTGCTTCCGTAAGTGTGGCTTGCGCGCTACGGTGATGTTCGCTGACCACTTAAAGAACCGTGGTTATGCATTGGCTACGCTCGGTGGTTTGTCCATCTGCATCGGCGACATGACGGTTCCGGAACAAAAGGTGAAGTTGGTTAACGCCGCTGAACAAGAAGTGAAGGAAATTGAAGCTCAATACGCTTCCGGTTTGGTTACGCAAGGCGAACGTTATAACAAGGTCGTGGACATTTGGGGCCGCACCTCCGATCAAGTCGGCAAGGTGATGATGGAAGAATTGTCTACCGAACCGGTGATCGATCGCCATGGTAAAGCTACCAAGCAAGAGTCCTTTAACTCTGTGTACATGATGGCCGACTCTGGTGCTCGTGGTTCTGCAGCTCAGATTCGTCAGTTGGCTGGTATGCGTGGTTTGATGGCTAAGCCTGACGGCTCCATTATTGAAACGCCGATTACCGCAAACTTCCGTGAAGGTTTGAACGTATTACAGTACTTTATTTCTACTCACGGTGCTCGTAAGGGTTTGGCCGATACGGCTTTGAAGACCGCTAACTCTGGTTACTTGACCCGTCGTTTGGTTGACGTGACGCAAGACTTGGTGGTTGTGGAAGACGATTGCCATACGACTGAAGGCGTTAGCATGAAGGCCTTGGTCGAAGGTGGTGACGTTATTCAATCCTTGCGCGATCGCGTTTTGGGTCGTGTGACGAGCGCTGATATTGTGGATCCGGAAACGGGTGCTGTGGTTATCAAAACCGGTACGATGTTGACCGAAGACGAATGCGATCTCATTGAAAAATTGGGTATCGATGAAGTCATGGTCAGAACGCCGTTGACTTGCAAAACGCGTTACGGTTTGTGCGCCAAGTGCTATGGTCGTGACTTAGGTCGCGGTAGCTTGGTCAACGCCGGTGAAGCTGTTGGTGTGATCGCCGCTCAATCTATCGGTGAACCGGGTACGCAGTTAACGATGCGTACGTTCCACATCGGTGGTGCCGCTAGCCGTGCAGCAGTAGCAAGCTCCGTTGAAGCTAAGGTCAACGGTGTTGTGAGCTACTCTTCTGCGATGCGCTATGTGACGAGCTCTAAGGGCGACTTGGTTGTGATTTCTCGCTCCGGCGAAATCATCATCAGTGATAACGGTCGCGAACGTGAACGCCATAAAGTTCCTTACGGTGCCACGTTGTTGGTTCAACCGGATCATGAAGTCAAGGCTGGTGCTCAATTGGCCAACTGGGATCCGATGACCCGTCCGATTATTTCTGAATACGGTGGTACGGTTCAATTCGAAGGCGTTATCGATAACGTTACCGTGATGAGCCAAACCGATGAAGTGACCGGTTTGTCCAGCCTCGTCGTGATCGATCCGAAGCACTCTGTCGGTACGTCTGCTAAGGGTAAGAAGGGTACGACGCAAGTGATGCGTCCTGCTGTTCGCTTGGTTGACGAAGATGGCAACGAAGTGAAGATTCCGGGTACGGATCACCGTGTGTCGATTCAATTGCCGGTCGGTGCTTTGATTGTGGTTCGCGATGGTCAAAAGATTGGCCGTGGTGAAGTGCTTGCACGTATTCCGGTTGAATCTCAAAAGACGCGTGACATTACCGGTGGTTTGCCGCGTGTGGCCGAACTCTTCGAAGCTCGTTCTCCGAAGGATGCCGGCATGTTGGCAGAAGTGACGGGTACGGTGACTTTCGGTAAGGAAACCAAGGGTAAGCAACGCTTGGTGATTACTGACAGCGAAGGCCAAGATCACGAATTCTTGATCTCTAAGGATAAGAACGTTTTAGTTCACGATGGTCAAGTCGTTCAAAAGGGTGAAGAAATCGTTGACGGTCCGGCTGATCCGCACGACATCTTGCGCTTGTTGGGTATCGAAGCTTTGGCTCGTTACATTGTTGACGAAGTTCAAGACGTGTACCGCTTGCAAGGTGTGAAGATCAACGACAAGCACATTGAAGTGATCGTTCGCCAAATGTTGCGCCGTGTGAAGATTACGGATCCGGGTGATACGCCGTTTATTCGTGATGAACAAGTTGAACGTTCTGAAATGTTGGACGAAAACGATAAGGCAATTGCTGCCGGTAAGCGTCCCGCATTGTACGAAAACGTTCTCTTGGGTATTACGAAGGCTAGCTTGTCGACGGACTCCTTTATCTCCGCCGCTTCCTTCCAAGAAACGACGCGTGTGCTCACTGAAGCTGCCATCATGGGCAAGAAGGACGAGTTGCGCGGCTTGAAGGAAAACGTGATCGTTGGTCGCTTGATCCCGGCTGGTACGGGTTTGGCATACCATCGTACGGTTAAGCATAACGAAGAGATGGAAGCTCAAGATAGCAACTTTGCTTCTGACTTTGCTCAAAGCGAAGTCGTTGAAGACGCTATCGAAGCGATCTCCGGTGATGACAAACCGTTGTCTGAATAAGACAAATTTGATTGACTTGGGGTTTTAATAACCCCAAGCCACAAAATGAAGGGCTGGTAGGCGTTTTTAGAGAGTAAACGCTTACTAGTCCTTAATCATTTTTCTCTTAAGGTCTTGACAATAAGAGAAAAAAATACGATACTCTCGACTCTCCGATCGCTTTTTCGTGAGACTAAACCTTTCATTGACTACTAAAAAGTCAAAGAAGGGCGTTTTGCGTTTAAGCAACGGACGTTTTAAAAACCAGCATTCACTCTTCCATGCACTGCGTGGTTGATGAATTTTTAATACGGACTTTTATGCCTACTATTAACCAATTGGTGCGTAAGCCCCGTGAGCTCACGCACGATAAAAGCAAGAGCCCCGCGCTTAAGAACTGCCCGCAAAAGCGTGGCGTTTGCACGCGCGTGTACACCACGACCCCGAAGAAGCCGAACTCCGCTTTGCGTAAGGTCGCTAAGGTGCGTTTGACCAACGGCTTTGAGGTCATTTCTTATATCGGTGGTGAAGGCCACAACTTGCAAGAACACAGCGTCGTGTTGATCCGCGGCGGTCGTGTTAAGGACTTGCCTGGTGTGCGTTACCACGTTGTCCGCGGTTCTTTGGACACCCAAGGTGTTAAGGATCGTAAGCAATCTCGCTCCAAGTACGGCGCCAAGCGCCCGAAGGCAGCTTAATTTCGCGGCACTAGTAGCCGTGAACGGACCGAGCCTCCCGTTTGTTTGGTGGCAAGGCCGAGTAAGTCGCGATCCTAATTGAGTGATCGCAATGTTAATGACTGAAGACTACGAAAAGAGGAAAAAATGCCCCGTCGTCGCGAAGTACCGAAACGTGAAGTTTTGCCGGATCCTAAGTTCGGCTCTGTTGAAATCGCCAAATTTGTGAATGTGATCATGCTCGATGGCAAGAAGGCCGTCGCCGAACGCATCGTTTATGGCGCCCTTGAAGAAATCGAAGCCAAGACTGGTAAGAACGCTCTCGAAGTGTTCACGACCGCTTTGAATAACGTCCGCCCGATCGTGGAAGTTAAGAGCCGTCGTGTTGGTGGTGCTAACTACCAAGTTCCGGTTGAAGTTCGCCCTGTCCGTCGTATGGCTCTTGCCATGCGCTGGTTGCGCGAATCGGCTAAGAAGCGCGCTGAGAAGTCGATGCCCCAACGCTTAGCTGGTGAGTTGTTGGATGCGGCCGAAGGCCGTGGTGGCGCCATGAAGAAGCGTGACGAAGTTCACCGCATGGCTGAAGCTAACAAGGCTTTCTCTCACTTCCGTTTCTAATTTGATTAACTCGATGCGTCGAAAAGTCGTTCTGCGCATCGTCTCCAACTAGGGGATTAAAATGGCTCGTACCACTCCGATCTCGCGTTATCGCAATATCGGTATCTCTGCCCACATTGACGCGGGCAAGACCACGACCACTGAACGTATTTTGTTCTATACCGGTGTCACTCACAAGCTCGGTGAAGTGCACGATGGTGCTGCCACCATGGACTGGATGGAACAAGAACAAGAAAAGGGTATTACGATTACCTCCGCTGCCACGACCACGTTCTGGAAGGGCATGGACGGTTCGTTCCCGGAACACCGCTTGAACATTATTGACACCCCGGGGCACGTTGACTTCACCGTTGAAGTGGAACGTTCCATGCGTGTGTTGGACGGCGCTTGTATGGTTTACTGCGCTGTCGGTGGTGTTCAACCGCAATCTGAAACCGTTTGGCGTCAAGCTAACAAGTACGGTGTGCCGCGTTTGGCCTTCGTGAACAAGATGGACCGTACCGGTGCCAACTTCTTCAAGGTCTACGAACAAATGCGCGTTCGCTTGAAGGCTAACCCTGTGCCTATCGTTATTCCGATCGGCGCCGAAGACACCTTTGAAGGTGTGGTTGACCTCATGAAGATGCGTGCCATCATTTGGGACGAAGCAAGCCAAGGTATGAAGTTCGAGTACAAGCCGATTCCGGCCGAACTCGAAGCTGACGCGCAACAATGGCGTGAGAACATGGTTGAAGCCGCTGCTGAAGCCAACGAAGATCTCATGAACGAATACCTTGAAAACGGTGACTTGAGCGAAGAACAAATCATCGCTGGCTTGCGTGCTCGTACGATCGCTTGTGAAATTCAACCGATGCTCTGCGGTACCGCATTTAAGAACAAGGGTGTTCAACGTATGTTGGACGCAGTCGTTCAATTGTTGCCGTCTCCGGTTGATATTCCGCCGGTTAAGGGCGTTGACTTAAATGACAACGAAGTTGAACGTATCGCTGATGACAACGCTCCGTTCTCTGCTTTGGCATTTAAGATCATGACGGACCCGTATGTTGGTCAATTGACCTTCTTGCGCGTTTACTCCGGTGTTTTGACCTCCGGCGAAACGGTTTTGAACTCTGTCAAGAATAAGAAAGAACGTATCGGTCGCTTGCTCCAAATGCACGCGAACGAACGTAAGGAAATCAAGGAAGCGGAAGCTGGCGACATCGCTGCTGCTGTTGGCTTGAAGGAAGTTACCTCTGGTGACACGCTCTGCGCAATTGACGCTCCTGTGATTTTGGAACGTATGGAATTCCCGGAACCGGTGATTTCTCAAGCTGTTGAGCCCAAGACCAAGGCTGACCAAGAAAAGATGGGTATCGCATTGAACCGCTTGGCTCAAGAAGACCCGTCCTTCCGCGTTCGCACGGACGAAGAATCCGGCCAAACGATTATTTCCGGTATGGGCGAATTGCACTTGGAAATTTTGGTTGACCGTATGCGTCGTGAATTCGGTGTTGAAGCCACCGTCGGTAAGCCCCAAGTGGCCTATCGTGAAACGATCCGCTCTGTCGAAGAAAACGCAGAATTCAAGTTTGTTAAGCAATCTGGTGGTCGTGGTCAATACGGTCACGTTGTGCTTAAGCTCGAACCGCAAGAAGCTGGCAAGGGCTTTGAATTTGTTGACGCCATTAAGGGCGGTGTTGTTCCTCGCGAATACATCCCGGCCGTTCAAAAGGGTGTTGAAGACACGTTGAAGGCTGGTGTTTTGGCTGGTTACCCGGTTGTTGACGTCAAGGTGACGTTGCACTTCGGTTCGTACCACGAAGTTGACTCTAACGAAAACGCCTTTAAGATGGCCGCTTCCATGGCTTTCAAGGAAGGTATGCGTAAGGCTCACCCCGTGTTGCTCGAACCGATCATGGCTGTTGAAGTTGAAACGCCTGAAGAAAAGATGGGCGACGTCATGGGTGACTTGTCCTCTCGCCGTGGTGTGATCCAAGGTATGGATGACATCGCTGGTGGTGGTAAGGCTATCCGCGCTGAAGTTCCGTTGGCTGAAATGTTTGGCTACGCTACGACCCTTCGCTCTTTGACGCAAGGTCGTGCAACGTACTCCATGCAATTCAAGCACTACGCAGAAGCCCCGCGTAACGTGGCTGATGAAGTGATCGCTGAAAAAGCAAAATAAGCGTAAACTTTAAGAGTTTTATTAACTAATTTACCCAATTAAAGGACCAAGTAAAATGGCAAAAGGTAAGTTTGAACGTACCAAGCCCCACGTTAACGTGGGCACGATCGGCCACGTCGACCATGGTAAGACGACGTTGACGGCCGCTATCACGACGGTTCTCGCCCAACAATTCGGCGGTGAAGCTCGTGCTTATGACC
>USIM01000011.1 GCA_900554675.1 uncultured Sutterella sp. | reverse complement strand
GCCGCTGACATTCGTCGTATGTTAAAGGCCGGCACCAATATCACCTTGGTTGACACGGCTGAAGAAGCTCAAGCCGTTTTGGATTTAGTGAGTTCCAAGCGCGATCGTGAAATCTTGGCTTTGAACTCCAAGGGTGAAGCCCGTGAATACGAATTGACGTTATCATTGACTTTCCGCGTGGCAAGCCCTGATGGTGACGAATACATGGTTCCGACCACGTTTGCCGCTTCTCGTCAAATGTCTTACAACGAAGAAGACTACTTGTCTCGTGATACGGAAGAAAACCTCCTGTATAACGAAATTCAACAAGATTTGATCACGCAATTATTGAACCGCTTGTCGGCCTTAAAGCCCAACATTCATGCCTATTAAAAGCGACCAATTAGCGCACCAACTCGCCCAAGCCAAAGAAAAGGGGTTTCTCGCCCCCGTTTGGGTTATCGTTGACGAAGAACCGCTTCTGGCGATGGAAGCGATGGACGCTTTGCGTCAAGCGGCTAAAGACTTAGGCTATACCGATCGTCAAACGCTTGCCTTATCGGCCACTTCTGACTGGTCAGAATTGTTGGATGCGCTTTTAAGCGTCTCGCTTTTTGATGATAAGAAAGTCATCATTTTGCGCTTTTTATCCTCGGGCCCCGGCACTAAGGGCGCGAAGATCCTTTCGCAATTTGTTGAAGCTGCCCCTACCGTTGATACAACGGTGACAATCGTCCATCTCACGCAGGTGGACTACAAAACGCAAAAAGCCTCTTGGTTTAAAGAATTGGCAAGCGTCGGTCAAGTAATTAACTGCCAACCCATTACCCGTGCTCAATACTCGCACTGGATTGAAGAGCGTTTGCGTCGTCAAAACCAAACGATGCAAGCCGATGCCCTTCGTTTTTTTGCCGAACAAACCGAAGGCAACTTAATGGCTGCCAAGCAAGAGTTGATGAAGCTCTCACTTCTGCACCCCGAAGGCGAATTGTCACTTAAAGACGTTGAAGACTGTGTGATGAATGTTTCTCGCTACAGTCTTGAGGATTTAATTGAAGCGATGGCGTTGGGCGACGTGGCACGAGTGAGTCGCACGGTCGCCGGCATGCAAGCCGAAGGTGAAGCACTGCCCCTAATCATCATGCGCATCTCAACCTTTATCCGAGATGTGATAGCTGTTAAAGAGGGGGCAAACGTTTTCTGTGCACCTGCAATGAAGCAACACTTGCAGCGCGTGAACCGTCGCACGAATTTAAACGCCTTGGCAAGCTGCCTTGGTCGATGCGCCGACATTGACCGCCTTGCTAAAGGTCTTACTGTCAAAACACGAAATGATGTGTGGTCTGAGTTGAAAAGCCTTTGCATTTTCCTTGCCCACAACTAGTACTAGGAAGAAAAATTTAAATGGCTAACTATCACTTTTTTGCCGTCTGTCCTCGAACGCTTGAACCAATTTTGGCTCAAGAGCTCCAAGGCTTAGGCGCTCAAAACACCAAAGAAAACCCGGGTGGCGTTTTATTTGAAGGCCCCTTGGCTTTGGCAATGTCGGTGTGTTTGCACAGCCGCTTTGCAAGCCGCATTTTGATGAAGATTGCCTCTCGCCAATACTACGACAGTCATGACATTTATGACATGGCGCATTTGTTGCCGTGGGAAAAGTTCTTCGAAGCCGATGCCAAAATCCGTGTGGATGTGACGGCTAAGAATTCTCCCCTGGAAAGCCTTGACTTCACCACGCTTCGCATCAAGGACGGTATTTGTGACCGCTTCCGCGAAGGTTGCGGTATGCGTCCGAGCATTGAAAAGACAAACCCCGACGTGCGTATTCATGCGTTTATTACGGATCGCTATTGCACGTTTTATTTGAATTTGTCCGGTGAACCCCTCTTTAAGCGCGGTTGGCGTATTGAAAAGGGCGAAGCACCTTTGAAAGAAAATTTGGCTGCGGGCCTTTTGGCACTTTCTCAATGGGATCAACAATCCCCCTTGATGGACATCTTCTGCGGTTCGGGCACGATTGCGATTGAAGCTGCGCAAATTGCTTGCCACATGGCACCGGGCTTAAATCGCTCCTTTGCCTTTGAAAATCTCCAAATTTTCGACATGGATCTTTGGGAAGAAATGAAAGAAGATGCTCGGGCTGAGATTAACATGCACGCTTCTGTGAAGATTGCTGCAAGCGACATCTCGTCCATCGTGGTGGGTAAAGCCGTGAGTAATGCTCAACGCGCAGGTTTAGATAAGTTACTTGAAGACGGTCGTTTAACGTTTACCCGTTGTGACGCTCGTGAAGCAACGCCTATTGCTGAAGAAGGCACGATTATTTCTAATCCGCCTTATGGTGAACAATCCAATCCTAAGAGCGCCAGCGTCGGCAGCATGATGAAAAACGTAGCTGACAACTTAAAGCGTAACTTCTCCGGTTGGACGGCTTGGATGTTAACGAGTGACCGTAAGTTGCCTCAACAAATGCGTTTGTCGGAGTCTCGTAAGATTGTGATTTTTAACGGGCCCCTGGAGTGCCGTTTCTTTAAGTTTGAGATGGTGAAGGGAAGTTTCCGTCGGAAGGATGCTACGGAGTCTTAATTTTAAGAATCTAAACATGAGAAGAGGTTTCAGGATTTGTTCTGAAACCCCTTTTTTTCTTTAAGTTTCTAAAGGGCTGTAAATAAGAAAGGAATGGGACTCAATTAAGTAAATGTTGATCTTAATTGATGGAGAAACAACGGTAATGATGAACGATAAACCCGTAATTTTGAACCAGTGCCAATTACAGAGGACGCTTTAGAACAACAACTAACTATTCCCTTTTTAAGTAGACAGGGCATGGCTGAGTTTGTCTAACTCAGCCATACATGCTAACTACTAACTGTACTATTCTCTGTATTTGCGTAACTGAACCCCTACAACGTCTCCCTTATCATTTTTCTGCATATACAATTTTCCCTTTGATGGGGTGGAACTCCACTTACCGTTCTCATAACTAACCCAATCATCCGCACTATCAGCTTCCAACTTAACTCGTTGCCTGTCGCCGATATTGATGTATAAACCTTTGGGGCCATCTAGCCCGGTATAGTTTCGAACAATAGTACCCTCGCGGTGTCTATCCCAATTGATCTGCCAATCGCCTAAACTGGTTACACCAAACATATCGATTAAATCGTCCGCATCGAACCACCCGTCTTCCGGGGGTGTCACTGGATTACCAATAGATGGTTCATTAGGATCAACTGGATTTGCTGGATCTCCACCGCCACCAGCATTAGAGCCGCATTCAGGAAGATACAACGTAGCGGTAGTAATTGTTTTATTATCTGTGTCTGAAATTAGACTCACTCTAACATTAATGACATTCTCACTTGCTTGCCCCGTTAGATAATAATCACCAAAGGCATTGCTCGATTCGTCATTATCATCGTCAATATTTTCTAGCAACGATGCATAACCACGAGCCACAGTGCAGGTATCCCCACCCAGAATCTTCTCAGCAAACACACTATTAATACGAGACTGTGCCTCAGCCACCGTCGCCAAAGCCGCACGCTTTTGTGCCTCGTCTCGCATGTCAAAATACTTGCTGGCGGCCACCGCCATCAAAATCCCAATCAAGATCAAAATCGCCACGATTTCGATCAACGTAAAACCTTTGTCGTATTTATTCTTGAGCATAATCTTTGCGCCCAGTTCTACCAATTGATTTTTCTTGTTCAATGTCATATTTTCAGGGTTAAAAGACCTTATTTTTCATTTTTGGTTTTATCGTTTTCCGCAATATTGTCATCAAGACCACGAGCCACGATTTCAGCCAATTCGATGATTTCCATGCCTTCGAGTACCTTATCACCACTCATGGCCGTCTCGAACATCGTCAAGCAATGCGGGCAACTCACCGCAACCGTAGGCGCCGACTCTCGCAATTGCTTTAAGCGAATGACGTTAATGCGGTTTTGACCTTCCATCCACATTTGACCGCCACCGGCACCACAGCACATGGCTTGTTTACCTCGACGAAGGTTTTCAACGCGAGAGACTCCTTCGATTTCATCCAAAATCTTACGGGGCGTACCCACGCTGTTGTTGTAGCGGGCCATGTAGCAAGGATCATGAATCACCAACTTTTCAGGGTGATTCAATTTAGGTCTAATGCGACCGGCAGACATCAATTCATAAATGAGATGCGTGTGACTCATCACTTCAAACTGACCGCCCTCAAATTGAGGATATTCATTCTTTAACGTATTAAAGCAGTGCGGGCAATGTGCCACAATGCGTTTGAAGCTGTATTGACGAAGGTTTTCAATATTTTCTTGAACCGCCAATTGGAACGTGTACTCTTCCCCGACTCGACGAGCAAAGTCACCGTGGCAACGCTCTTCTTTCATGATTGCAAAGTTAACGTTCGCAGCACGCAAAATCTTCACCATTGCACGAGCAATCTTTTGAGCACGACGGTCATAAGAGGCCGAGCAACCAACCCAATAGAGCACATCGACTTTAACGCCGGGCTTTGCAATCGGAAGATCCAAGTCTTTACCCCAAGCCAAACGATCGGCCGGGTCCATCCCCCAGGGGTTGCCCACGCTTTGCGTGTTTTCAAGTGCGACTTGAAGGCCAGCCGGGAAGTCACCTTGTTCAAGCGCCAAATGACGACGCATATCAACAATGGCCGAGGGCAAATCCAAACGTGCCGGACATTCTTGTAAACAAGCTCCACACGTCGTGCAGCTCCAGAGCTCATCCTTCGTAATAATGTCGCCGACCAATGATTTCTCTTCGTCCGGATGGTGCAACTGATTCTTTAATTTCAGCACCACCTTCTTCGGGTCCAATACACTCCCCGCTTTCAATGCCGGGCAAACTTCCGAGCAACGACCGCATTCCGTACAGGCATCAAAATCCAAACGTTGCTTCCACGTAAATTGGTTAAATTGAGAAATACCGAACGTTTCTTGTTCTTCGATGTTTTCAATCTTCTTTAATTCGCCCTTGGGAGCTAGCTTTCGCCAATAAATATTGGTTGAGGCTTTGTACATATGTGAGAAGTAGGTAAAGGGAATCAAAGCCACAAAGATCAAGGCCATACCGCCGTGCAATAACCAGGCAATCAAGTGAGCGCCTTGCAATTGTTCTTGCGTAAAGAGTTGCATCAAACCTTGTGCAAAAAGGTTACCCACCGGAGAGAAACTCGCCCATGCGGGTTGTTGAACAGCTAAACGTAAACCTTCAACTACATAACCCGTGACGATGATGACAAACAAGGAAAATAAAATGCCCGCAAAGCGCCAACTGCGCTCAAGCGTTGTCTTTTGAATCACAAAGCGACGAACGGTGGCAGCCAAAATCCCCAAAATGGCAACAACGCCGGCGATATCCAAAATGAGTTTATAAGCGAGGTACACCCACCCCTTTAAGAACTGTTCACCAAAGACATAGTGACCGACGTCCCAGTCAAGCGTGGCCGTTGCGGTACCAAAAAATAAAAAGACAAAGCCCCAGAAGATGCAAAAGTGAATCACACCGGACGGCGTTTTTAACAAACGACGATGCATAAACGCATCACGCCAAAGACCGCCCCAACGACGCTTATGATCGACAGGGAGATCATCGGGTTGACCGGCCTTCCAAAGTTTCACCGACTTATAGACACCCCAAAGACAGATGAAAAGCGCTGAGAGACCGAAAATATAAACACCGATTTCAGCCCATAACGGAACATTCCAAAAGGCGGGACGAATTGGCATATCAGTCATAAAAAATTAACCTTCCGAGGAGAATACTTTTCGTTTTACGTTAATCTCGCATTTTAATAGAGATTTGCGCTCCACACCTTATCCAAACGTTTAACGCTCACGGGCATCGGTGTTCTTAATTTTTGAGCAAATAACGAGACACGCAACTCTTCAATCATCCATCTGAATTGTGTGAGTCGTTCATCGGCAACACCCTTGCGACGGGCGATTTCTCGTTCGTAAAGTGTGACAAAACGCGTCACATCACGCATCTTTTCAGCGTCCTTGGTTTGCTCATCTTGCCACTTTTCCAATCGCAATAAAATGGCTCTCAGATAACGCGGGTAATGCACCAAGTGCTCATAGCCCACGGTTAACAAAAAGTCTTTAAAGAAAAGTCCCGTCATTTGCGATTGAATGTCTTCAACCACGCGTTTATCCGGACAGGTCTTTAACTTGCGAGGAACCTGAACCGCCAACTCCACGATTTCTGTCAACAAACGACTGATTTCTTGCGCGATGAGGTTGAGTTTCCCCTTCACGTCATTGCGACGCGCTTCAAAGGCTCGTTCATCATTGGGCCACGGATCTTGAAGCGCCGTTTGTTGAAGTGTTGCATCAATGATGGCTTCCTGCATCGCTTCAAAACTATCAAAAGCTTTTGCTAACGCGGGCACCATCGCCGCTTGCATTTGAATCTTTTGCAACGCTTTAAGACTCTTTTCAATAAATCGAATTTGTTCTCGCAAACTCAACTTAAAGAGTCGCATTAAGCCTCGCTCATGACTCTTTTTGGCTTGATCGGGATCATCAAACACTTCCAATGTACAGTACGTACCATGATCAACCAAGGCGGGGTGACCGATTAATGATTGGTTTTTGCGCTTAATCTCCATGATGTCAGGCAACTGACCAAAACTCCATGAAGTGATTTCATCGTCCCAATCGCAAGAGACTTCCACTTCTTTTGCAGCGACCGCTTGGAAGGACTTCTGTGCCTCTTGCCCCAATTCGCTACGCAAATTAGGAAGGTTGCGACCCATGGCAATTTGACGACCGTACTCATCCAAGACTTTAAAGTTCATCGTCAAGTGAGGCGGAAGCATCTCAAGCTTAAAGTCCACCACATTGGGCGCTACTTGGAATTGCTCACGCATATCGTCAATGATGGCTTCACGAAGCCCACTCGTCCCAAACGTATCTTCGTGACGAAGAGCAAAATTTTTCGCGTATTCCGGTAACGGCACACAATGGCGACGGAATTTTTGAGGCAAGCTCTTCACAAGAAGTTGAACCTTCTCTTTAAGCATCCCGGGCACCAACCACTCAACGGCCACCTCATCGACCATGTTTAGAGCATATAGAGGAACGGCCAACGTCACACCATCTCTGGGACTTCCCGGTTCAAAGTGGTAGGTCAACCCCATCTCCACGCCCTTCATCGTCATCACTTTCGGGAAGTATTGCGTGGTAATGCCCGAGGCTTCATGACGCATGAGTTCGTCTTTGCTTAAATACAAAAGTTTAGGTTGACTCTTTTCTGCCGCCTTTCGCCATTGCTCAAAAGTCACGCCATCAACGACATCGGCTGGAATTAACTTATCGTAGAACTGTTCAATCAAGACATCATCAACCAATACGTCTAAGCGCCGCGACTTGTGTTCAAGATTTCGAATTTCTCGAATCAAGTTTTGATTGTGCTTAAAGAAACTGGCTTGGCAGTCAAAGTCACCGGCCACTAGTGCTTCACGAATAAAAAGTTCACGGGCAAGCACCGGATCTTTATCGGCAAAGTGCGTTCGGCGTTGCGCATAGATCGTGAGGCCATAAAGCGTTCCGCGTTCAAGCGCCATGACGCTTGCCTGATTCTTTTCCCAATGCGGTTCCGTGTAGCTCTTTTTAATTAAATGGCGACCGACCTTTTCAATCCACTTCGGGTCAATATCAGCAACCGTGCGCGCAAAAAGTCGGGACGTTTCCACGAGTTCGGCGGCCATAATCCAACGACCGCATTTTTTCACACGAGGCGAGCCAGGCCAAATATGAAATTTAATGGAGCGAGCCCCAATAAATGGCGGTGCTTTGGGATTGTCTTCAGGTTGCTTATAACCGATGTTGCCCAAGAGCCCTGTTAAAAGAGAGACGTGAATTTGCTCATAGGTGGCATCAACCATATTTAAGCGCCAACCCAATTCACTCGTCATTTCTTTTAATTGCTTATAGACATCTTTCCATTCGCGAAGGCGACGGGGACTTAAGAACTTGCGCTTAAATTCTTCCGTTAACTTGCGATTGCTTTCTTTTTTAGCGGTGGCCGCTTCCACGTAGCGCCAAAGCTTCACAAAGGTTAAGAAATCGCTCTTATCATCGGCCATGGCTTTGTGTGATGCGTCAGCTGCCTCTTGGCTTTCCATCGGACGCTCACGCGGATCCTGCACTGACAAAGCCGACGCAATAATGAGCACTTCAGCTAACGCTTGATGGTCATTGGCCGCCAAAAGCATGCGAGCCACTTTTGGATCCACGGGAAGCTTTGATAAGGCGTGACCAATTCGCGTTAAACGTTCATGGTCATCCAAAGCATTCAATTCTTTCAATAGCGACACACCGTCTGCGATCGCACGAGCAGGCGGCGCTTGCACAAAGTTAAAGTCGCGAATATCGCCCAAATGTAAAGACTTCATGCGCAAAATGACCGAGGCTAAGTTGGTACGCATGATTTCAGGATCCGTAAAGGCTGGACGACGGTCAAACTCTTCTTGGCTATAAAGACGAATGCAAACCCCGTTGGCAATACGACCGCAACGCCCTGAGCGTTGGTTGGCAGAAGCTTGGCTCACGGGTTCAATTAAAAGTTGATCCACCTTATTGCGATAGGAGTAGCGCTTCACACGCGCCAACCCCGCATCAACCACATAGTGAATGCCAGGCACCGTGATGGACGTTTCGGCAACGTTGGTTGCCAACACAATTCGGCGCGAACCCGACGTTCTGAAAACACGTTCTTGTTCATCGGCCGATAAACGCGCAAAGAGCATCAAAATCTGCGTGGTGGGCGGTTGCATTCGACGCAAGAAGTCAGCGGCTTCACGAATTTCACGTTCGCCCGGCAAAAACACCAAAATATCGCCTTGACCCTCACGGCTTAACTCATCACAAGCATCGTTAATGGCAAGCATCAAGCTCTTATCGTCCGTTTCATCGGCTTCTTCAATAGGGTTATAGCGAACTTCCACCGGGTACGTTCGCCCTGAAATATTGAGAACCGGTGCAGGTTGCCCCTTTTCATCAGCAAAGTGCGCTGCAAAACGCTCACTATCGATTGTGGCGGAGGTCACAATCACCTTTAAATCGGGGCGTTTCTTCAACAAACCCTTTAAGTACCCCAACAAAAAGTCGATATTGATACTGCGTTCATGCGCTTCGTCAATGATGATCGTGTCGTAAGCTTTCAATAACGGATCGTTTTGTGTTTCAGCCAACAAAATCCCATCGGTCATTAATTTAATTTTGGCCGTGGATTGTGTCTTATCAGTAAAGCGAACCTTGTAGCCTACAAAGTCACCCAATTCCGTTTTCGTTTCTTCGGCTAAACGCTTGGCGATGGACGAGGCAGCAATGCGGCGCGGTTGCGTGTGAGCAATCATGCCTTTTTTGCCACGCCCTGCCAACAAACAGATTTTCGGCAACTGAGTGGTTTTCCCCGACCCCGTTTCACCGCAAACAATCACAACGCGATTGTTTTTAATGGCTTCAATGACTTCTTCCCCACGCTCAGAAACGGGAAGCCCGGGCGCTAACTGCAAATCGGCTTTAAGCGATTGAGTCGGAGAGGGGGCGGGCTTTTTCTTCTCTTTTTTGCCTTGTGCTTTGGACTTTTGAGCCGCCGCTTCTCGCTCTTGACGGCGACGCGCTTTTTCTGCCTCTTCTTTTTCCGCGCGAGCACGGGCCTGAGCCATCTGCTCATCTCGTAAAAACGCCAATTGATCTCTTAACGTATTAGCCATGGATTACCATCTATTTTTTTAACAAAGTCACAAAGAGAAAAACACATTCCCGACGAAGTTTCGTACAATTGAGCCATTATTTTGTTGATTCGGAGATTTTCATCATGACTCGCATGGTTCACTGCGTCAAACTTGGTAAAGAAGCCGAAGGGCTCGCTTACGCTCCCTTGCCCGGTCCCTTGGGCAAGAAGGTCTATGAAAGCGTTTCCAAGGAAGCTTGGGAAGATTGGATTCGTTTGCAAACCATGATGGTTAACGAATACCAACTTAATTTGGCCGATGCCAGCGCTCGCAAGCACTTGCTCGACCAAATGCAAAAATACCTTTTTGGTGACGGCATCGACGACGTACCCAATTACACGCCTCCGAAACCTTAATCACACTGGTTTCAAAAGCCGCACTGTTCATGCGGCTTTTTCGTTTTCGAGACCTCTTGCCATTAAGGCTTAAAGGTCTTAACACCTTCAGACGTGCCCAACAAAAGCACATCCGCACCACGCTTAGCAAAAAGCCCCACCGTCACGACGCCCGTGATTTGGTTTAACTTTTCTTCCCAAGCCTTGGCGTCAGCCATTTGCCAATTGTGCACATCGATGATGCGGTTGCCGTTGTCGGTAATAAATTCACGAACAACGGGCTCACCCCCCATGGATTTAATGATGGCGCAAACCGCACGCGTCGCCATCGGAATCACTTCGATCGGTAACGGGAACTTACCCAAAACCGAGACTTTCTTGGATTCGTCAGCAATGCACACAAAAGTGTCAGAGACCATCGCAACAATCTTTTCTCGGGTCAACGCACCGCCACCGCCTTTGATCATCGCAAAGTCGCCGTCAATTTCGTCAGCACCGTCCACATAAACGCCAATGCGATCGACTTCATTAAGATCAACCACCTTGTAGCCCAACGCTTGCAACTTTTGCGTCGAACGGATGCTGCTTGAGACGCACGCGGGCACTTCAATACCGCTTTCTTTTAATGCATCAATGAAGCAGTCCACGGTCGAACCCGTCCCAATCCCCAAAATTTCACCGGGTTTGACATAAGCCACGGCCGCTTGACCGACCAATTTTTTTAATTCTTTTTGATCCATCGTACTTTTCCTGCAAAAAAGATTGATGCACTAATTTTAAATGACAGCTAATATTCAGGGGTAAAACTTTTGAATTATTTTCTATCTTCTCATCGTGCCCAGTCCTTCGTCACTTTTTGCCGTTGATACTTTTAAGACTTTAGGTAATAAAACCTTTAGTCGCCAAAGTATGTTCGGGGTCATCATGACCTGGATCGTCTTGATCTGTGTGATCGTGGGCTTGGTCTATGTCGGACGCATTATCCGTATCCAAGACCAAAAGGCGCACTTAAGTCAGTTGCACCAAACGACGGAGCTTTGGGCTGAAACCTTTAACTTGCGCCTGATTTCCGACACTGACCGCCTGACACAAATGGCGGTGCCTTTATCATCAGGCCCTGCTTATCCCGACAACCTCGATACTTTTCACGGCATTGTCCGCACATTGATGATTGACCGTGCGGAAATTCTTGAAATTGCCATCATTAACCAAAAAGACATTATCGAAGCCTCTTATGTTTCGCCTCGTCCCTTTGGCGACATCACGATGCGCAAAAATCAAGTCTATGGGCGAACAGAAACGAAAGCGGCTTTGCAAAAAGCCAAAGAGGTGGAAACGGCCACTTTCTCAGACCCTTATGCGCTTCCCATTGAAGGCTCCCCTTTCGTGGACTTGATTGTCCCGCTTCATGTCAGTGATCAGAACCTTTTAGTGGTTGCACGTATTTCTTTATGGGTTTTGTTGAGAGAAACGTCCATTAAAAATCCGGAATATCGCGTCAATCTCTATTTTGACAAGCACCCCATTATTACGGCCAATACCAATACGCAACGTGAACTTATTCGAGCTCGCGTTCCCTTGCATCCCCTCTCCTCTGACTTCCAATTAGAAGTCACGCGCTACGCCGAAAATCTTCTCACGCAAAACACGCTCTTTTGGGTGATCACGGCTTTGGGGATTTTCTTAGTGATTGCCCTTTTGGGGATTATTCGATTTAACTGGCGACAAAATCAAATTGAAGAAGCCCTTCGTG